>NZ_JAYGIA010000042.1:0-16074 GCF_034931165.1 Synechococcus sp. BA-124 BA4
TGCTTCCGCTTTAACCGGCGCTTTGCAATGGCTGCGATGACAGAGCGCATTGCCAATGCTGTTTGCTGCTGCAAGCCAGTCACAGAGGGGTCTCTCAGGGTTGCGGAGGCTTATGGGTAATCAGGTCGCTGCATGGAGTCTCCGCCGCACGGGCCACCCCCTGCAGCGGCAGCAGCGGGGCCGCCAGCAGAGCCAGCAGCAGGGGCCGGATTTCTGCCGCAAGGATCACGGCAGCGGCGGCACTTCCGGGAAGTGCTTGGCCATGCAGGCCTCACACACGCCGTGGGAGAACTCCACGTTGTCGTGGCTCTTGATGAAGGCCTCCACGCTCCCCCAGTAGCCCTGGTCGTTGCGAATGCCCTTGCAGTAGGAGCAGATCGGGATCAGCTCCTCCATCACATCGATGCGCTCGAGGGCGCCGGCGAGCTGATCGGACACCCGTTTCAGTTCCAGCTGCAGCACCACCTGCCGGGCCAGCGCCTTCAGTGAGCGGAGTTGCAGGTCGCTGAGGTCCCGGGGCCGGTGATCGATCACGCAGAGGGTGCCGATCCTCGCGCCTTCCGGTGTGGTGAGCGGGACCCCCGCATAGAACACGATGTGGGGCGACTGGCAGACCAGCGGGTTGTCACGGAAGCGCTCGTCTTCGCGGGCATCCCGCACCACGAGCGTGTCCTTGCCGAGAATCGCGTGGGCGCAGAACGACACATCCCGGCTCGTTTCGCTCACATCCACGCCGACCCTGGACTTGAACCACTGACGCTCGGCATCCACCAGGCTGATCAGCGCGATCGGCACCTCGCAGAGATGCGTCGCCAGCAAGGTGATGTCGTCGTACGACTGCTCGGGGGCCGTATCGAGGATGCAGTAGTCCTTCAGCGCCTCCAGGCGTGCCTCTTCACGGGAAGCCGCAGTCGGGCGCATGGTGGGCAGGCCGAGGCGAAAGATCTGAACCGAGGGCCAAAGGAGCCACCACAAACGTAGGGAGGGCCTCTCGATGGCCTCGCAGGGGTTCACATCTCCTCATGCCCTGCGGCGGCGATGACCGAACCCAGGGCTGACGACTCCTCTGGAGGCACCACTGAAGGCGTCCCTCAAGGCCCCCCCCCCGGCGGGTGGTCAGGCCAGTCCTGAATGCGGGGCCTGGGCCCGGCACCACGAGGAGGAGCAGAAGGCCTGCCGCCCTGCGCCAGCAGGCCATCGAACCGGCCGGCACCCCGGGTCGCTGACACCTGGCGTTGTTGTGAGTACAGAGGGTGGGTCACCCGGCGGACGGCTGCTCCAGGAGGCAGGAACCCATGAACAAGTTGAGCCAGGACAGAGCCCTGCGGTTCGCTCTGATCGCCGTGGGCCTCGTGTACACCTTCGGGCTCTACCCGCTGACGGTGATCTGGCCCGACGGCTTCATGTGGATGCCGCGCCAGGCCGAGTACGAACAGATGATCCTCGCCACCTTCGCGGTGCTGGGTGTGTTCCTGCTGCTCGCCGCACGGGCGCCCGCCGAGCACCGCAGCCTGATCGGCTTCGCCGGCTGGTCGAGCCTGGTGCATGGTCTGGTGATGCTGGTGCAGGCCCTGCGCGATCCGATGGAGCAGGCCAACCTCTTCGGAGACATCCCGGCCCTGATCGTGGTGGGAGTCCTGCTCCTGGTGCTCAACCGTCCGGCAGCGCCCCCCTCAGTGGTGTAGCCGGATCGGCCTGGCCAGCATCGCGCCCGAGTGTGAACCCGCTACGGGTCTCCGTACCCCAGGAGACAGGAAACGGGCGCTGGAGCAGATGGCAGCAGGCGGTCATCCGTAGCGGACTGATTTCTGGTGGATAGGTTTCAGTCGCCGCGGACAATTCCGACTAAGGTGAGAGCAAGGAGAAGATGCCAGAGCAGACACAATTCATCATGGTCGGCAACAGTCATTGGCTGTCGGAACAAGCCGTCGGATTCACAGGAGATCGCCATGGGAATAGAGGCCATGGAAACTTGCTCCAGATCTCATTTCTTCGTTTGTCTTCTCCTTGTTCAGGCCTGAATTGATCAGGCAAAAGTTTATTTTTGGAGATCACTGTCATGACCAATTCAACATCCCCAGCCAAGATCAGGAATTACGCGGAATCCGAGGGAGGAATGTGGGATTCAGAGGGTGAGAAACTGCTCGATCCCAAGGTCATCGAACCGAGGATGTACAGGGCCAGTCCGGAGAGCGCCAGTGGCTGGGGATTCCACCGCCGTGCCGAGCTCCTCAACGGTCGCCTCGCCATGCTCGGCTTCGTGATCGGTGTCTTGATCGAGGCCGTTTCTGGCCAGGGAATCCTGCAGCAGATCGGCCTTGGTGCCCTGCTGCGTTGACCCCTGCAGGTGTCGCTTTGTGAAAACCTCCTGACCAGGGCCTGAACCGGGAGAGCCTGCACGAGCGCGGCGATCATCGTCGATGAGCTGTTCGGCCGGCTGGGCCTTCCCTTTCGGCTCCTTCCGCGATCCCAATGCCCCCCACACCACCCGGTGGGATGGCCGTCACCCCAGGACATGCGCATGGCTGCCGTGCTGATCCAGGCCCCAGGGCTGATGCCCGCGTTGCTCGTGGCCGTGGCGGGCCTCCTGGTCTGGGCGGTCTGGCGCTGGCGGCGACACTTTGCGCCCCTGCGACAGCTGCCTGCGCCGCCGGGTGTTCCCCTGCTCGGGAACATCCCGGCGGTGCTCTCCGCCGTGCGCCACAAGCGCTTCTTTCAGCTCCTGCATGCCTGGAGCCAGGCCTATGGGCCGGTGTTCGTGTACTGGGCCGGCAAGCCCGTGGTGGTGCTCAGCCGGCCTGACCTGATCGAGAACACGATCGTGCAGGGAATGCGCTCCGGCAGCCTGATCCGCTCCCCCGGTACCCGGCAGGCCTGGAATGACATGCGCGGCCCGATCCTGATCGGCGAGGAGGGCCCGGCATGGCAGTGGCGGCGCAGGGCCTGGAATCCGGAATTCACCACCACCAGCGTTGCCGCCCATCTGCCCCTGCTCCAGCAGGCCAGCGCACAGGTTCTGGAGCGGCTCGAGCAGGCACCGGCCGGGCAGGCCATCGCGCTGGATCCCCTGTTCGTGGAGCTGGCCATGCGGGTCATCGCCGCCCTGATGCTGGGCATTCCCGTGGAGGAAGGTGCCGCAACTCCCGAGGGCCCACCCCTGGATGTGGCCCGCACCTATGACGCCATGGCCGTGCTGGGGTACCGCTTTCTCCGCCTCGCCACCGGCGAGAGCCGTTGGCTGAAGTTTCTCCCGATCCGAGCCTCGCGCCAGTACTGGGCAGCCCGCCGGCAGCTGGACGATCTGCTCGCCACCCGGGTGGCCCTGGCACTGCGCCTCAGGGACGGGGAGGCCGGCGATGAGGCGCGCGTCGCTCCGCTGTTCCGCCAGTCGCTGCTGGTGCGGATGGCGGCCAAGGAGCCCCGCTACGACCAGGACTCCCTGATTGCCGAGGCCATTGAATTTCTGATCGCCGGTACCGATACCACCGCCCACACCCTCTCCTTCGCCGCAGGCTCCCTGGCCCTGCATCCCGATGTCCTGGCCCGGGTCAGGCAGGAGGTGGATCAGGCCTGGGAGCGGCATGGCGGCCTGACGCCGGCGTGCATCGGCGCCCTGGATCTGGTGCGAGGGGTGATCAAGGAAACACTCCGCCTGTTTTCGGTGGCCTCGGGCTCCACCTCCCTGCAGGTGGTGAAGCAGACGGACTTGGCAGGGATCGGCCAGCTACCGGTGGGTACCTTCCTGATCTGGTCGATGCTGGGGGCTGGGCGGGATCCCCAGGCCTACCCCAGGCCGCTGGAGTTCCTGCCGGAACGCTGGCTCCAGGCCGGTGCGGGAGCGCCCTTGCCCCCGATGATCGACTTCGGCTCAGGGACCCACCGCTGCATCGGCGAACATCTGGCGATGCTGGAGGCCACGGTGATGCTGGCCCAGCTGCTGCGCCATTACGACTGGGAGCTGGTCAACGGCCCGGCCTCCCTGGAGAACCAGGAGCAGAACCTGCTGATCTATCCCGCCGACGGCATGCCCGTGCGGATCCGGCCACGGGTGATGCAGGCCGGCGCGGGCCTTTCATGATCGAGCAGCAGGGGTCTGGCACGTCCTTGGCGAGTCCGCGGTCACGGCTGCGTCGAGCAACTGTTCCGCAAGAGCGTCGGGATCGGCCATCGCATCGATCCCGTGACCGGCATTGCCGAGCACCTGAGGCTGGGCGCACAGCCTGTCCAGCAATCTGACCAGAACGGTGTCGTGGTCCTCCACCAGAGCGGAGTCCCTCGATCTGCACGGACCAGGCCTCGATCTGAACACGTTTCTGGGCGTCAGAACGATGTGACGTCAGGCGCTCACGTGGTGATCTTCAAATCCGAAGGCAAGCATCGGCTGAGCACATGTTGGGCGGACATGGGAGACATCCGTTGCTCTGGACTTAACATGATCGTCAGGATTATCCACATGGTGGGGGCATATCTGCCGAGAAGCAGTCGTCGTCGTGCTCGGCAGATCCCTGGCCTCAGTGCCATCTGGGTGACAGCAGTCCAGGGTTGGGCCCTCATCGACCTGATGGCTGCGGTTCGGGTGAACCCTCCCTCAGGACATTCCCATGATCGAATGCGTGAGCGGTCTGCCGGAAGGCACCCTCGGCTTTTCCTTCCGGGAGCAGATCACCGCTGACGATGACGATCGGGTGCTCACACCGGCGCTGGATCGTGCTCTCGAGCAGCACGACCGGCTCAAGCGTCTCGCCGTGCCGGGACCCGCCTTTGTGGGCTGCCCCCAGGTCTGGAGATGCCCTGCCCGGTGCGTGTGTTCGCCCATGCAGAGCTGGAGGATGCTCGGGGTTGGTTGGCCGGGTCGCTGGGCACCATGCACCTGGAGCGGCACGGTGATCTGATCCGGATCCAGCTCATCGGCACGGTCGAGGCCAGTGTCTATGACCGGATCGAACCCGACCTCGGCGCCCTGTGGCGCCACCTCGCGCTCGTCAGGGACCATCACCGGGCTGTTCGTCGCGTGGCGGTGGTGGGGGACAAGGCCTGGCAGGCCCTGGCAGAAACCTGGATCCGCCAGTGAACTGGAGCGCGGATCAAGCAGCCAGCTCCCTCAAGCCACAGCAGCCTGACGCTGAGGTGATACCGGAGCGGAGATCCTGGACGCAAGATCTGCATAGAGAGTGGCACGCCGTGGTCTGAGGCCTATGTTCAGACAATGATCCAGGCAATCCGCGTGCGCCCAGCGGGTGGATTGTCGGGACATCTTTGCGATCATCTCTCATCGCGACTGGCCCTCATCGCGAGGGCCTGAATCCTGTTGTGGAAGTGTTGCTGAGGGTCGATCAGTCCTGGCTCGAAGTCTTCGAGAACTTGCTGCAGACTCATCCTGGTCTCTCCCCCATGTCCCATTCCGCAGGACCTCACAACCCGACCCACGCTTTCGATCTGCTGGCCCACTTTGTGGATCCACCCAGCCCCCACCCCCGGAGGCCCTGGCTGCCTACGGCGGGAACCCTGCCGCAGTTCGGACATCGTCTGGGTGGACAACCTGCGGTTGTCTCGTTAACCAGTGCCCTGCGCAGTCTGGGGCAGGTGATCTTCATCAACAACCCGATCAGTGGCCTGTTGCTGCTGCTGGCCCTGCTCTGGCAATCGCCGGCGATGGGGATCTTCGCGGCGCTGGGAATCGCCACGGCAAACATCACATCCCTCGTGATCGGTGGCGATCGCAGTGCACGCCACAACGGCATCTATGGGTTCAATGGAGCGCTCGTGGGCAGTGCCGCAGCCGCCTTCGCCACCCTGGATGGCCATCTCAGCCTGCTGGCCTGGATGCCGTTGGTGGCCGTTGGGGCAGCCCTCACCACGCTGCTGCTCGTGAACCTGGGAGGCTGGCTGATCAGGCATCTCGGCGTGCCGCCCCTCACCCTGCCGTTCTGCCTGATCACCTGGGTGGTCCTGGCCCTGGTGATGGCCCTCAATCATCCGGCCCTGACCCTGATGGCGTCGGGCTCTGCCATAGGCCAGGCCCCTGCCGGCTTGGACCTGCTGCAGGGGGTGGTGCGGGGTTTCGGACAGGTGTTTCTCTGCCCATCACTGCCCAGTGGCCTGTTCGTTCTGGTGGCCGTCGCCGCCGGCAGCCCTCTGGCCGCCCTGCTGGGTGTGGCCGGGGGGCTGGTCTCCAGCCTCACGGCCCTGGCCATGGGCATGGATGCCGGTAGCGTCGCCCTGGGGCTCGGCAGCTACAACGGCGTGCTCACCGCCATCGCGATCGGCGGCACGTTCTACGCCACGACCCGTGAGAGCCTGCTGATCGCCTTGCTCGCGGCAGCTGGATCAAGCCTGGTGACACCGCCTCTGGCCCAGACCCTTGCCGCAGCCCGGCTGCCCCTGCTCACCTTTCCGTTCGTGGTGGCCACCATGGCCACGATGGTGGCGGTACGCCGGGCACGTCCCACTCTGCTGCCGGTGGCCCTGCACTCGGTGCTCACGCCCGAGGAACATCGCCAACGCTTCATCACCGCCCGATCGCTGCTGAAGCAGTTTCGCCGCCAGCTGCAGCGGGCGATCTCCGGTGAGAGGCAACCGATGCTCATGGCACAGGCCGATGCCGCCCAGCGTCAGGAACTCCAGAACCTGTTCGAGGAACTCGACCGTGATGGCAGCGGCAGCCTCAGCGTGGCGGAGCTTGCCACGGGGCTCATGCAGCGCCAGAGCGTGAACCGCGCCGACGTCACCAGCCGTCAACGATTTCTGCTGTTTCAGTCGATCCTGAAGCGGATGGATCTCGATGGCGATGGCCGGGTGGATCCCGAGGAATTCGGTGAACTGATGCTGCGTCTTCGTCGTTTGAAGGCTGGGCGCTCAGAGCTGCTCACCTACCTGCAACCGGCCGATGCCGACGGCAATGCCGAGCTCGACCCAGCCGAGCTCGACCGGCTGCTGGTGAGCGTCGGGCAGCCCCGCCTCCGGGAGCAGGAACACCAGGCGGTGTTCGCCGGTGGCGCCGCCGGCCCTGGCCTGAGCTGGGGACGCTTTCTCGATCTGCTGCTGCTGACCTGAGGGGTCGGGCAGAGGAAATGATCGGACGAGACAATGCACGATGGGACGATGCACCAGGATCCTTGATCATGGGACCGTTGAATCAACAGTTGCTGAGTCTTCATTGCATCGTTTTCAGGGTGTTCTTTCCTGGGTTGTTGTTGCGCTGGCCCTGCTGATCGGCCTGATCAGTCATCCAATGGTCGCCGCTTCTGGCGCTGAGGCCGAGCCCGTTCGGGCTGTTTCTGTGCAGGGTTCCGTGGCGATGATCACGGGCGAAGGGGGAAACATCGGGGCCCTCACCGGTTCACAGGGAACCCTGCTGGTGGATGCAAGGTTTGCCCGCCGTGGCGCCGGGATCGTGCCCCACACACGTGTGCGCAAGCGCCTGGCTGAGGGCTCGAGAATCCCGGCGTTTCAGAGGTGACCCCGCCTGCTCCCGGCGATGCCCTGCCGGTGCTGACCTTCGAGACCGGCCTGCAGCTGCATGTCGACGATGAGACCATCGACCTCCTGCACCTGCCTGCCGCACACATTGACGGCGATGCCATCATGCACTTCCACAACGCCGATGTGATTCCCTCAGGTGATGTGTGGTTCAACGGAAAGAACCCCTTCTTCGACTCCACCAATGGCGGCACCCTCAACGGGGCGATCGCTGAATCACTGTGATCTGGGCTGGGATGTGAGCCATCTGAGCCATCACTTCTGCTCTCCCGCTGGCTCCCACGGCTCAACGTTCAGCGCGAGCCGTCTGTTGTCTGTTCAGCCTTGACGAGAGGCCGCGATCGCCGCCGCCCAGGCTTGTTTGGGCGGGTCATCAGGAGCAAGCTCAGCCCAATCCAGAATCCGGCTCAGTTCTGCCAGGTCCAGATCAGACCCTGGCCGGTGTAGTAAATCCCTGCCGCCAACAGCACCAGGGTGCTCAGTCGGGTGATCATTCCGCTATGGCTGAGCAGCCGCCTGGATGCACTCAGCAGGCCCACCCAGAGGCTGGACGCGGCAATCACCACGGTGTAGCCCAGGGCGTAGCTCATCATCGTGACCACCGACAGCTCCGTGGAGCCCGTGCCGGCAGCGGCTGCGAGCACCGAGAAGAGCACCGGACTGGCGCACGGGGAGCTGATCAGGCCGAAGCCGATCCCCACCAGGAACGGTCCACCGGCGGGGGGCAGTTCCGGCAGGCGGGGCAGGGGCAGGGGCACCCAGCCGTTCAGCTTCAGGCCCATCACCAGGATGGTCAGTCCCACCGCCAGGTGCACCGGGCCGCGGTGGTCCACCACGATCGCCGAAGCGAAGGAGGCGATCAGCCCGAACAGGCTGAGCACAACGACGGTGCCGGCCACGAAGCCCCCCACCCTCACGGCGGCCTGGCGCCGGCTGAGCGTGCCGAGCGTGCCGATGTAACTGAGGTTCAGCGGCAGCATGGCCAGCACGCAGGGCGAGACGCTCGCCAGCAGTCCGCCGCCGAACGCCACCAGCGGCAGCAGAATTCCGGGGCCAGCGGGCCTGGCCTCGAACTGCCGGGCGTAGGCCTGCGACACGCTGAGGATCGCCAGATCGAGCTGCGCGCCGATCCGCGGCAGCCATTGCAGCGCCAGCACCCCGAGCAGCGCCAGCCCGGCCAGCGTCAGCAGCAGGGAACGGCCCTTCCAGCGAGCAGCACTGTTCACGGCTTGAGCTGCGCCTGAGTCTTCCGGATCGCCGAGCTGTAGGCGCGCTCATCGGTGCTGGCCCGGAAGGTCTGCACCGTGGCGCCGGTGGCCGGGTTGATCACGGCCACCAGCGAGGTCTGACTGCGGTTGGCCTCCAGGAAGGCGCCAAGCCCCAGCGTCGCGGCCCTGGCACGCGAGGCCTTCAGCTTGCCGGCATCCGACACATCGAATGTCACGAACGTGGCCTTCCCGGCCTGCTCTTGCTCAAGGGAGCGCAGGGTGGGGGCGATCGTGCGGCAGGCCCCGCACCAGCTGGCGTAGATGTCAACCACAACCGGTTTGCCCTGCAGGGAAGGGGCCAGGGGGGCAGCCTGTGTCTGAGCGACCCATCCGCCGGCAGCCACGGCCGCTGGCCGGGTGCCGGCTTCAGTGAATCCAGGCAGGACGACGGGCTGAGGGGCGGTGAGTGCGAGCAGCAGGGCGGTCAGGGGAATCGGCATCACAACGGCGGACAGGTCCACCTCAAGTACCGAACCAGCCCTGAATCGGTTTGCATCGATGGGGGGAGCTGCGCCAACGGGCCGGAAAGGTCGGCGCAGGGCGGCATCATGGGCACCCGCCGACCGTCTCCGGCCCAGTGTTGACTGTCTCCCTCGGCACTCCGGACGATGCCCGCCTCGAGGCCCTGCGCCAGGAGTTCGAGCATGAGGCCAGCTTCAACCTGGTGTTCGTGGTGCTCATGGTGGGGGCCACCCTGATCGCCAGCCTGGGCTTGCTGGCCAACAGCCCCGGTGTGGTGATCGGCGCCATGGTGGTCGCCCCCTGGATCCTGCCGCTGCAGGCGATGGCCTTCGAGATCCTGCGGGGGCGGCTGCCGATGTTTCTGCGGGCCCTGCGCACCCTGCTGCTGGGGGTGGTGATCTGCGTGCTGCTGGCGATGGGGGTGGGCCATCTGGTGGCCTTCCCCAGCTTCGGCAGCGAGGTGATGAACCGCACCAGCCCCAACCTGCTGGATCTGGGCGTGGCCCTGGTGGCCGGAGCGGTGGCGATGTTCGCCAAGCTCAGGAAGGACGCGATCTCGGCCCTGGCCGGCCTGGCGATCGCCGTGGCCCTGGTGCCACCGATGTGCGTGGTGGGAATCCTGCTGGCCTCCTCCTACTGGGCCCAGGCCTATGGGGCGCTGCTGCTCTTCACCACCAACCTGCTGGGGATCATGGTGGGCGCGATGGCGGCCCTGGCCACCCTCGAGCGGGTGTATCGGCGCCGCCTGTTCCACAGCCGCCTCGGTCTCACCAGCGTGGCCCTCACCGCCCTGCTGGTGATCCCGCTCGGCACGAGCTTCTTTCGCCTGGTCGACCGCTACCGACTGGAAACGAAGGCGCAGCAGCTGGAGACCGTGATCGAACAGCAGTTGCGCAGCAGCACCATCACCCTGGGCGCTGATCCAGCCATCGACATGGTCGGGATCTCGATCGACTGGCAGAAGAATCCACCGCTGATCCGGGCCCAGGTGCGGGTCACCGATCCCGCGCTGCCCACGTCAGCACAGGTGGCGGCGGTGCAGGACTTCATCAACAGGAACCAGGCCCCCTTGCGCTTCCGGCTGGTGGTGCAACGCTCCGCGGTGGACCTGATCGGTCCGGAAACCGCTCCCAATCCCCCCGAGCTGGAGGTGCTGCCTCCGCCGGCGCTGCCACCGTTGCCGGCAGGACAACCAGCCGAGGAGTAGGGGGCGCCGCCGTCAGGGAGCCTGGATCCCAGGGGCGACCTCAGCGGCAGCCCCGGGATCGGCCAGCACCAGGCGCAGCAGCACCGGAGCCAGAAAGGTGGTGCCGATCACCATCAGCAGGATCGCCGCCTCCAGCGATGACCCCAGCACCCCGGTCTGGGTGCCCAGGCCGAGAAAGATCAACCCCACCTCGCCGCGGGGCATCATCCCAAGCCCCACCGCCAGCCGGTTGGTGGGCTCCCGGCTGACGTAGCTCCATCCGGCCGCCACCTTGCTGACCACGGCAGCCGCCAGCAGAAAGCCGGCAATCACCAGCCCTTCGTGGTTGGCGGCGTCGAAGGGATTGAGCACGGACAGATCCATGCCGCTGCCGATCAGCACGAAGAAGACGGTGGCGAACAGCGCCACCAGGGGCTTCACCGCCTCCTCGATCGCATGCCGGTGCCGCGAGGAACTCAGGATCAGGCCGCCGGCGAAGGCCCCCAGGGCCGCCTCCAGGCCGAAGGCCTGGGCGGCGAAGCAGGCCACCGTGAGCACCAGGAAGGCCGCCACCACCACCTCTCCCGGGGCCTGCAGGCGATCGAGCAGCCAGTCGAAGGAGGGGGCGGCGGTCCGACTCAGGACCAGCGCCACGATCACGAACACCCCGGCCGCCGCGATTTCGAGCTGGTGGCCACCGGCCGCGAGCAGAAGGGCTGGAACGTCCATGGCAGGCCGGCTGGGGCGATGCTGGGCATCTTTTCACCCCTCTCCATCGATCGGGGTCGGGATCAGAGACTGAGGATCGACGATGGACAGGTTCCACAGGCCATCAGGACGGCGCCGCCGCGGGTCCCCCAGGCGACCCGGAGGTCCTCCCGTGGGCCGGCCGGCCATCTCCTGGGGTGTCGTGGCCGTCATCACCCTGATCCTGGCCGCTGCGTCGATCGTGATCGTCCACCAGCAGCAGGCCGGCCATCACCCCCTCAAGATGCGCCGGGAACTGCGAAAGTTCTGAGCAGAACCGCTGCTGCATCGCATCGGCGAGTGCTCTCCGTCGTGAGGCGATCGGGTGGTGATGGCCAGACCCTGAGGATCGCCGCTGCCGCTGGGATCGCCTCACACCCGTTCGTCTTCACGCCCCCCCCATCTGACTGCCATGCCGCTTCCGGATCCCCTGCTGGGAGCCGGCGATCCGGACGTGTTCCGCATCGTCGGCTCCGGCGGCCGCTCCGCCCTTCTGCTCACCGCCGACCACGCCGGCCGTGCCATTCCCGGCCGCCTGGCCGGTCTTCAGCTCGGCCGCGGGGTGCTCGATACCCATGTGGCCTGGGATCTGGGGGTGGCCGGGCTGGGCGAGCGCCTGGCGGCCCGGCTGGATGCCTTCCTGATCCTGCACAACTATTCGCGGCTGGTGATCGACGTGAACCGTCCGCCCTGGGCGCCGGACTCGATCGTGAGCCTCAGCGAGCACACACGGATCCCGGCCAATGACGCGCTCTCCTCTGCCGAGCGTGAGCAACGGCGGAGCGCGCTCTTCGATCCCTACCACCGCCGCATCGCCGCTGAGCTCGATGGGCGCTCCCGCCGCGGCCAGCCCACTGTGCTGGTGGCTCTGCACAGTTTCACGCCGGTGCATGCCGGCCAGGAGCGTCCCTGGCACGTGGGTGTGCTTCATGGCCGTGACGGGCGCCTGGCCCGACGGCTGCTGCGGGAACTCAGGCGGGATCCAGGCCTGCAGGTGGGCGACAACGAGCCCTATGCGGTGAGTGATGCCAGCGACCACACACTGGTGGTGCACGGCGAGCAACGGCGGATTCCCCATGTGGAACTGGAGGTCCGCCAGGACCTGCTGGCCACGGCGGCGGGGCAGCAGGAGTGGGCCGAGCGCCTCGCCGACGTGCTGGAAACCGCACTGGCGGAGGCCTTGCCGCCGCTGCAGGTCGGTCCGTCGTCCCTAGGCTGATGCATGGACTCACAGCACAACCCCGCCCCGATGCCGTCTGGAGCGGTCGAGATCCGCGTGGGGTTCGACCTGGCACTCCGCTGCCCGCAGCCGACGCCGATGATCGTGACCCTCGGCGTGCATGCCAGCCGGGCGGCGGATCTGCTCGAGCCCGACACGCTGCAGACGATCCCCGAGGTGCCCCTGCGCTCCTACGTGGATTCCTTCGGCAACCACTGCCAGCGGCTGGTGGCACCGGCCGGTGTGCTGCGGTTGCAGGCCACGGGGCTGGTGGCGGATTCGGGCCGGCCCGATCCGGTACTGCCCCAGCTGCAGCAGCGACCGGTGGACGACCTGCCGGACGAAGTGCTCCTCTACCTGCTCAGCAGCCGCTACTGCGAAAGCGATCTGCTCACCGATCTGGCCTGGTCGCTGTTCGCGGAGACTCCCACCGGCTGGGGGCGGGTGCAGGCGATCTGTGACGCCGTGCACCGCCATGTGCGCTTCGACTACAGCCGCACCAGCCCCACCAAATCAGCCCTGACCACCTACCAGAGCCAGGAGGGTGTCTGCCGCGACTTCACCCATCTCGCGATCGCCTTCTGCCGCTGCATGAACATCCCGGCCCGCTACTGCACCGGTTACCTGAGCGACATCGGCGTGCCACCGCCCCACTCGGCCATGGACTTCTCGGCCTGGTTCGAGGCCTACCTCGACGATGGCTGGCACGTCTTCGACCCGCGCAACAACACCCCGCGGATCGGGCGGATCCTGATCGCCCGCGGCCGGGATGCAGCCGATGTGGCGCTCACCACCAGCTTCGGCCCCTCGACACTGGACTCCTTCCGGGTGTGGACCGCCTGATCAGGCCTGCATGGGGACCCCGTCAGGGGAGGGTGAAGCCTGAGGTGTTCAGGTGCTTGAGATCGAGCATCACGATGGTGAGCCAGCCCAGCAGCGCCAGGCCGCCAAGGACAGCCAGGACGACCAGGACGCCAGTCAGCACTGATCCGCCAGTGCCTTTGTTGTTCGTCACAGGCTGATGGTCTGGGAGCGTGAAGTATGCCACGGCCAGGTATCACGTGGCTTGGCCTCTCGAGTCGGCACGGGATGGTTTCTGAGTGATCCAACGGCAGGATGATTCGCCAAGGTTTCACAGTGCTGCAGGCTCACATCAGTGCAGGTTCCGATCAATGCAGCTTTGGATGTTCAGGCTCAGGATCAGTCCGATGCTGGTTCTCTGGATCGGCGTGAGTCTCTGGAGGATCGAACAGGCCTCAGCCCTGCCGCACCGAGGCTGAGGGTCGGTCTCCCGCACCTTCTCAAGGGTCTCCGGCGGATCGACAGTCAGATCAAGAGGGATCCACCCGGCGGTTGTCGCCGACCGTGGTTCAGGGGGTGCCGGAACCCGCATCATCCTGAACTCCGCAATCAGCGCGGCCGTACCGGCCTGGATCACATCCTCACCACCCTTTCACCCAGGAGGTCGCACCATGGCGCTCATGAAACGCGAATCGCTCAAGGATGTCGAAGATCTGTTCGATCGCTACACCCTCGGGCTGCCCTGGCCATTCGGCCGCACCAGTTCAGCTCTGGCGAACGGGCCCCTGCATGACTGGCACCCGCGTGTGGACATCTCCGAATCCGACACGGGCTATGAGGTGCGGGCCGACATCCCCGGAGTCCGCAAGGACGACCTGAAGGTCACCCTCCAGGACGGTGTCCTCACCATTCAGGGTCAGCGCCAACAGGAGCACAAGGAGGACACTGAGCGCATGCACCGGGTCGAGCGGGCCTACGGCAGCTTCAGCCGCAGTTTCACCCTCCCCGACGATGCCGACGCGTCAGCGATGACCGCCACGGCCAACGATGGCCAGCTGACGGTGTCCCTGCCCCGCAAGGGCCCCCGTCCGAGCGAGGAACCGGTCCAGATTCCGGTCCAGTGATCCCGGCCGGGCCATGGCCTGGCCATCGCTGAGACCACGCCTCTGTCCGCTTGCGATGCTGGCTGGATGAGTCCCCCTGCCGCCGAAGCCGTTGACGCCGTGGTGGTGGGAGCCGGACTCTCCGGCCTGGTGGCGGCCCGTGCTCTGCAGAAGGCGGGCCGCTCACTGCGGCTGATCGAGGCAGCCGCCACGGTGGGGGGTCGGATGACCGGTGAGCGCCTCCAGCTGGAGGGCGGCCGCCAGCCCTGGATCGACCTCGGCGGCCAGTGGGTCGGCCCCAGCCAGACCCGCATGCTGGACCTTCTCGACCGCCACGGCATCCGCCGTTTCGAGTCTCCCCATGCCGGCGATACGGTGCTGGTGTTCGGCGCGAGCCGCTGCACGTTCGCCGGTTTCTTCCAGGGCTTCCCCGAGGGTCAGCCCCCCGCCGTGCCCAGCGCCGACTGGGACGATGCCATGGCCGCCCTGGAGCGGTTCCAGGCCCTGGTGGCCCAGCTGCCGGCGGGCCACCCCCATCACCATCCCGCCGCCGCCGAGCTCGATCGCCGCAGCTTCCAGGACTGGATCGACGAGACCACCCACACGCCCTTCGCCGCCTGGTATTTCGCCTATTTCTGCCGGGCCGTCGGCTTCCTCGGCCCTGCTGAGCCGGAGCAGGTCTCGCTCCTGCACGTGCTCTGGGGCCAGCGCACCGCCCCCCAGGGCGAGCGCCCGGAGGAGTTCCTGCTCCATGGCGGTGCCGGCCAGCTGCCGGCCCTGCTCAGCGGCGAGTTGGGGGAGGGGGTGCTGCGTCTGGGCGAGCCGGTGCGGGCCATTGAGCAGCTGTCCCCTGAGGCCGGGCACCCGGTGCGGGTGCACACCGATCGGGCCACCTATCCCTGCCGGGCCGTGATCGTGGCGATGCCGCCGGCGCAGGTGGCCCAGCTGCGCTTCATGCCGGAGCTGCCCGCCGACCGCCGGCAGCTCAACCAGGAGATGGCGATGGGCGCCTGCGCCAAGGTGCTGGTGGTGTATGCGAAGCCCTGGTGGCGGCAGCAGGGGCTGTCGGGGATCGCCATCGGCGATCGTCCCGTCGTGGAACTCTGCGCCGACAGCTCCGATCCCGAAAACGGCTGTGGGGTCCTGGCCGCTTTCGTGGCGGGGCATCGTCACCGGTGCTGGGCCGGCCTGGGCGAAGCCGGGCGCCGGCAGGCGGTGCTGGCGGATCTGGCCGCCTACCTGGGACCCCAGGCCCTCGAGCCCCTGGCCTATGTGGAGAAGGACTGGCCGTCGGTTCCGTTCGTGGCTGGCGCCTATGCCGGCTGGATGCCGCCGGGGCTGTGGACCCGCTGCGGTGAGGCCATGCGCCGGCCCCACGGCCGGGTGTTCTGGGCCGGCACCGAGGTGGCCGAGCGCTGGCCCGGGTTCTTCGAGGGGGCGGTGCGCAGCGGCGAGGAGGCAGCGGCGGCGCTGGTTCAACGGCTTGGCTGAATCCAGATCTCCTCAGTTGCGCGAGCGCGATCCCCGCGAGCTGGGCTGGCGGCTCTGGAGCCTGCATGCCCTGCGCACGGCCCTCGCGGCCGGTGTCTCGATGGCCGTGGCCAGCGGCCTCCGCCTGCCGGATCCCTACTGGGCACCGATCACCACGATCATCGTCACCCAGTCGACCCTGGTCGACTCCTGGCTGATCTCACGCCGCCGGCTGCTGGGCACGGCCCTGGGCGCGGCGGCTTACCAGCGCTGGCTGGCCGCGCGGCCTGATGTGGCCAGCGTACGCACCGGGCTGGTGGTGGCGGTGCTGGCCAGCAC
>NZ_JAYGIA010000043.1:0-15666 GCF_034931165.1 Synechococcus sp. BA-124 BA4
ACCCCAGCCGGCACCTGGCCCTGATCGGCGTGACCGGCACCAATGGCAAGACCACGACCACGCACCTGATCGAGCATCTCGGCGCCGCCTGTGGCCGGTCCACGGCCCTGTTCGGCACCCTGATCAATCGCTGGCCCGGACACAGCGTCACGGCATCTCACACCACAGCCTTCGCCGATGTGCTGCAGGGGCAGCTGGCCCGGGCGGTGGAGGCCGGAGCTCAGCTGGCGGCCATGGAGGTGAGCTCCCACGCCCTCGACCAGCGCCGGGTGGCCGGCTGCCACTTCGCCGGGGCGGTGTTCACCAACCTCACCCAGGACCACCTCGATTACCACCCCTCGATGGAGGCCTACTTCGAGGCGAAGGCACGACTGTTCTCGACGGACCTGCTGGATGGTTCCGCCGTGGTCAACATCGACGATCCCTGGGGCGCCCGGCTGGCCGAGCGGCTCTCGGGGCAATTGGGGGAGCGGCTCTGGCGCAGTTCCCTGGCTGAGGTGGCCGCCGGAGTAGGCCCAGAGGATCTGCCTGAGCTGCGTCTGGACGACCTGATCTTCGCCGCCGATGGGGTGAGCGGCACCCTGATCACGCCTCTGGGGCGAGGAGCATTCCGTTCCCCCCTGGTGGGCCGCTTCAATCTGATGAACCTGCTGCAGGCGGTGGGGGTGTTGCAGCAGCAGGGCCTGCCGCTGGCCCAGCTGCTGGAGGCCATCCCCAGTTTCCGGGGCGTGCCCGGACGGATGGAGCGGGTGGTGCTCCCAGAGGCCGCTGAGCTGCCGGCGGTGCTGGTCGACTATGCCCACACCCCCGATGGTCTTGAAAATGCGCTGGCTGCCTGCCGTCCTTTCGCCAAGGGCCAGCTGGTCTGTGTGTTCGGCTGCGGCGGTGACCGCGACCGGGGCAAGCGTCCCCAGATGGCCGCGATCGCCGCGCGGTTGGCCGACCGGGTTGTGGTGACCTCCGACAACCCCCGAACCGAGGATCCCCAGCGCATCCTCGACGACGTGGTGGCCGGGATTCCATCCGGCACCGACCTGACGGTGGAGGTGGATCGGGCCGCGGCGATCGCCGCGGCCGTCGCCGCGGCGGGCCCGAGCGATCTGCTGCTGATCGCCGGCAAGGGCCATGAGGATTACCAGATCCTGGGAACGACCAAGATCCACTTCGACGACCGGGAGGAGGCCGAGAAGGCCCTGCGCTCAAGGCTCGGCTGAGCCGCCCGCGAGTGACAGGAACGTTGACGTCTGCAGCAACACCCGGTCGAAAAATCCCCTGGCCAGTACCTTTGCCCCGTCCGTTAGCGCTTACACCGTTCCATGTCTTCCCCTGTGCCCATGTCGAGGAAGTTCCTCGCTGAGCTGATCGGTACCTTCTGGCTGGTGTTCGGCGGCTGCGGCAGCGCCGTGCTGGCCGCCGCCTTCCCCTACGACCAGGCAGGAGCCAATCCCCTCGGTCTCGGTTTCCTCGGGGTGTCACTGGCCTTCGGCCTCACCCTGCTCACCATGGCCTACGCCATCGGGCACATCTCCGGTTGCCATATCAATCCGGCGGTCACCTTTGGCCTCTGGGCCGGTGGCCGTCATCCCGGCTCGCAGCTGCTTCCCTACATCGCCGCCCAGGTGCTCGGCGGTCTGATCGCTGGTGGCCTTCTTCTCGGCATCGCCAGTGGCCGGCCCGGCTTCGAGCTCACCGGCAGCAACCCCCTGGCCACCAACGGCTTCGGCGCCCACTCTCCTGGTGGCTATGGCCTGCTGCCGGCGCTGATCATCGAGGTGGTGCTCACCTTCATCTTCCTGCTGGTGATCCTGGGTGCCACCCACAAGGATGCGATCAAGGACCTGGCCGGGGTGCCGATCGGCCTGAGCCTGGTGCTGATCCACCTGATCAGCATTCCGGTCACCAACACCTCGGTGAACCCGGCCCGCAGCACCGGCGTGGCTTTCTGGGTGGGTGGTGATGCCGTGGGTCAGCTGTGGCTGTTCTGGCTGGCCCCGATCGCCGGGGCTTTGCTGGCCGGCTGGGTGCAGCGCCACCTGCTCGACAGCCGCAGCGACTGAGCGATCAAAGGCCCCGGCCGGGCGCAGTGAGCTTGGCCAGGGCCTCTAGCAGCCATTCCACTTCCTCGGCCGTGGTGGTGATGTGGGTGCAGGCCCTGAGGCAATACGGATCGTCGAGGGTGCGCAGCCAGACGGCTTGCTCTCCCAGCCGGCGCACCAGATCGGCTGGATCAAGCCCTTCCACGACAAAACTCACCAGCCCCGCCGGCGGCGGCGCTTTGAGCAGGGGCCGAACGCCCGGCAGCTGATACAGGCCGCTCCAGAGCTGCCCACTGCGCTGCCGGATCAGCTCCAGCCGTTGCTGAGGCGCGGCTACGGCATCCAGGAGCTCCAACGCGGTGCGCAGGCCTGCCAGCAGGGGGGTGCAGGACGTGGCTACTTCGAAGCGGCGGGCATCGCTGTGCCAACCCGCTCCGTTGTTGCTTTCGTTGGCCAGGCTGCGCCAGCCTCCCAGGGTGGGTTGCGATTCCGCCAGCAGCCGCTCCGAGAGCGCCACGCCCCCCAGTCCTTCTGGACCGCAGCACCATTTATGGCCGGTGAAGGCGTAGATGTCGGCCACCGCTGCCGCTCCAGGCGCACCGGCCTCAGCCAGCGGCAGGCTCCCCACCGACTGGGCCGCATCCACCAGTAGCCAGGGCTGGCGAGGGTGCGCGCTCAGCCGCTGGGCCACCGCCGTGATCGGCATCAACTGGCCGGTGTTCCAGAGCAGGTGCGAGAGCACCACCAGGCGGGTGCGTGGGGTGAGGGCGCTCTCAAGGGCTTGGAGAACATCGGTGTCGGTGGTATCAGCGTCGTAGCGCAGCTCCTTCACCGCCAGGGTGGAGATCGTGAGCCCCTCGCGGCGGGCGAGCTCACGGCAGGCGGCCACCACGCCCGGATGCTCGCAATCGCTGATCAGCAGTTCATCGCCCGCCTGCCAGGGCAGACCCCAGAGCGGCAGCACGCAACCGCTGGTGACGTTCTCGGTGAGCGCCAGACGGTGGGGCGGAACCCCGCAGAGCGCGGCCAGAGCACTCCGCAAAGTCCCCACCTCCAGCTCCAGCCAGGGCCAGATGTCGGCGGTGAAGGGCCCCAGCTCCTGGATGCACTGCCAGCTGGCGGTGATCGCCTGCAGCGCTGGTGTGGGAAGGGGGCCCTGGCCCCCGTAGTTGAAATAGGTCTTGTTGGCCAGGGCGGGCATCAACTCCCGCAGTTGCTCGGGGCTGAGGGGACTGGCCGCTGGGGCGAGCTCGCTGGTCAAGGCGTTGGGATCAACCATCGCTCGCAGCATGACCACTGGCCGTTTGGAGCGGATGGGCTGCCGGGACAGCGGCGGCCTTTCAGAGCACCTGGCCGACCATCACCGCGGCGAGGGCGGAGAAGAGGGTGATGCCGAGGGCCGTGAGGGGGTTCTGTCCCTGTGCCACCGCAAAGCTGGTGACGACACCGGCACCCAGGCAGGCGACGACGATCTGAGTGGCGGCGGAGGGACGATCCACGTGGACGGGCACGACTGATCGGAACAGTAGGGAGCGCTTTTGGGGGAATCTGGCGGGGCCGAAGCTTTTGTTACGGGGCGTCGGGGTTCTTTACACCGCGACATGGATGCTGGTTCTCAGCTGGCGGCTTCCCGATGGAAATCAACCATCCCAACCAGAAGCCTCTCACTCCAGTGGAGCAGGCCCTGCTTGACGAGTTCCGCGCCAAGTTGCACGAGCGAGTCTTGAGTGTGGGCCTCGCCAGTGACGATGTGCGCCGAATTATCGAGGGCAGGCGTGCCCATCCAGACGCCAGCATGGAGGTGATTCAGGCGGTGCTGGATGAGGCCAGGGCCCTGGTTCCTGGCCGCCGGCTGCTGCGCTTCGACTGGGTGTGACCTTGCCCCCATGGCGGAAGGCGGTGCTTTGGATCGCTGACGGCACTGCTGCGATCTGAGGCGCCGCATAGGCTTAAAGCAGTGAGAGCACCAATCCGTGATGGAACTGGAGCACGAGCTCACGCTGGTGGATATCTGGTGGCGAGCCGCGAATTATCTGGCGGTAGGGATGATCTACCTGCAGGACAATCCCCTGCTGCGTGAACCTCTGCGCAGGGAGCACATCAAGAACCGGCTACTCGGTCACTGGGGCTCCAGCCCTGGCCAGGCCTTCATCTGGGCCCACGCCAATCGGGTGATCCGCCACCACGACCTGGAGATGATCTACCTCTCCGGGCCCGGCCACGGGGCCCCCGGCGTGCTCGGCCCCACCTATCTCGATGGCAGCTACAGCGAGGTCTATCCCGACAAGTCGCAGGACGCCGAGGGAATGCGGCGGTTCTTCAAGCAGTTCTCCTTTCCCGGTCGCATCGGCTCCCACTGCACCCCGGAAACACCGGGCTCGATCCACGAAGGAGGGGAGCTGGGCTATGTGCTCTCGCACGCCTGCGGCGCGGTGTTCGACAACCCGAACCTGATCGCCCTGGCCTGCGTGGGCGATGGCGAGGCCGAAACCGGCCCCCTGGCCACCTCCTGGCACATCAACAAGTTCCTCAACCCGATCAGCGACGGCGCCGTGCTGCCGGTGCTGCACCTCAACGGCTACAAGATCGCCAACCCCACCCTGCTGGCCCGCATCCCTCATGAGGAGCTGGCCAGCCTGATGCGGGGCTACGGCTGGGAGCCGATTTTCGTGGAGGGCAGCGAGCCTATGGCGATGCACCGCGCCATGGCCGCGGCCATGGACCAGGCTGTGGCCACCATCCAGAGGGTGCGCGGTGAATGCCGGGCCAGTGGTGAGGCCGTGCGGCCGGCCTGGCCGATGATCGTGCTGCGCTCCCCCAAGGGCTGGACGGGTCCCGAGGAGCTCCACGGCAAGAAGCTGGAGGGGTTCTGGCGGTCGCACCAGGTGCCGCTGCCAGCACCGAACAAGGACCCCGAGCAATTGGCGATGCTCGAGGCCTGGCTGCGCAGCTATCGCCCCGAGGAGCTGTTCGACGCCGACGGCACCCTCCGCCCCGAGCTCCAGGCGCTCTCCCCCCAGGGCATGCGTCGGATGGGCTCCAGCCCCCACGCCAACGGCGGCCTGCTGCGGCGGCGCCTGCGACTGGCCCCGATCGAGGCCTATGCCGTGCCCGTCGAGGGCCACGGCCAGAGCGAGCACGAGAACACCGCACCCCTCGGGGCGCTGCTGCGCGACACGATCGCCCGCAACCCCGATTCGCTGCGGGTGTTCGGGCCCGATGAAACCGCCTCCAACCGCCTGCAGGCCATCTATGAGGTGAGCAAGAAGGTGTGGATGGAGAAGCTCCTGCCGGAGGATGCCGACGGCGGTGAGCTGGCCCGCAACGGCCGGGTGGTGGAGATGCTCTCCGAGCACACCCTGGTCGGAATGATGGAGGGCTACCTGCTCACCGGCCGATACGGCTTCTTCCACACCTACGAGGCCTTCGCCCATGTCATCGCCTCGATGTTCAACCAGCACGCCAAGTGGCTGGAATCCTGCAACCTGCACGCCAGGTGGCGGGCGCCGATCGGCCCCTGGAACTGCCTGATCTCTTCCACCGTCTGGCGGCAGGACCACAATGGATTCACCCACCAGGACCCTGGCTTCATCGACCTGGCGGGCAACAAGAGCGGTGAGGTGGTGCGGGTTTACCTGCCGGCTGATGCCAATTGCCTGCTGGCGGTGGCCGAGGAGGCCCTGGTGGAAACGAACGTCTGCAACATCATCGTTTCCGACAAACAGAAGCACCTCCAGTACCTCTCCCTGGAGGAGGCTCGCCGCCACGTGGCCAAGGGCATCGGCCTCTGGGGCTGGGCCAGCAACGATGACTGTGGCGATGAGCCCGATGAACCCGATGTGGTGATGGCCTGCGCCGGGGACATCCCCACCAAGGAAGTGCTGGCGGCGGTGGAGATCCTCCGCCATGAGATTCCATTCCTCAAGATCCGGGTGATCAACGTGGTGAAGTTGTTCGCCCTCACCCAGCCGAGCGAGCATCCCCATGGCCTCTCGGATCGTGATTTCGACAGCCTGTTCACCACCAGCCAACCGGTGATCTTCAACTTCCACGGTTATCCCTGGCTGATCCACCGGCTCACCTACCGCCGCACCAACCACCCCAACTTTCACGTGCGTGGGTACAAGGAAAAGGGCAACATCAACACGCCCCTGGAGCTGGCAATGAATAACCAGATCGACCGCTTCAACCTGGTGATCGACGTGATCGACCGGGTGCCGGGCCTGGGCTCCCGCGCCGCCCACGTGAAGGAGCGGATGAAGGATGCGATCCTGCGCCACCGGGAGTACGCCCACACCCATGGCATGGACTCGCCGGAGATCACCGACTGGCGCTGGTCGCTTCCCAGCCCGCTCTAGGCATGGATGCCTTGGCTTCCCCCGCGCCCGCCGGGGGAACGGCGCTGGTCCTGAATGCCGGCAGCTCCAGCCTCAAGGCTGGGCTGTTCTCCGCCGATGGCCAATGCCTGTGGCGTGAGCAACGCCGCTGGAAACCCTCCTCCGGCGCCATGAACGAGGTGCTGGACGGCTGGCTGCCCGCTGCCCTCGAGTCGCTCGATGGTGAACCGCTGCTGGCGGCTCACCGGGTCGTCCATGGCGGGGAGCACTTCACCGCCCCAACCCGCTTGAGTCCCCCGGTGCTCGTGGCCCTGGAGGGCCTGATCGACCTGGCGCCCCTGCACAACGGACCGGCCCTGGAGGTGATGCGCTGGCTAAGCCGCTGGCGCCCCCAGCTGCCCCAGTGGGCCTGCTTCGACACGGCCTTCCACAGCACCCTGCCGCCGGAAGCCCGCACCTATGCCCTGCCTGAAGCCTGGCGGGAGATGGGTCTGCGCCGTTTCGGTTTTCACGGTCTCAACCATGAGCACGTCAGTGAAACCATCAGTCGCCGCTGGTCGGCCGGGGCCCGGCTCCCGCCCCAGCCGTTGCGGCTGATCAGCTGCCACCTCGGTGCCGGCTGCTCCCTCTGCGCTATCCGGGATGGCCGCAGTGTGGCCACCACCATGGGCTACACCCCCCTGGAGGGCCTGGTGATGGCCACCCGCAGCGGCTCGATTGACCCGGGTGTGCTGCTGCAGCTGTTGCGGCAGGGGCTGACACCCGAGCTGCTGGAGCAGGGGTTGCAGGGGGAGAGTGGCCTGCTGGGGCTCTCCGGCGGCCTCAGCTCCGACATGCGTCAGCTGCGGGAGGCCGCCGCTGACGGCCATGACGGGGCCCGTCTGGCCCTTGCCGTGTTCCGCCACAGCCTGCTGGAGGGGATCGGAGCGATGGCGGCCAACCTGGGCGGCGTGGATGTGATCGCCCTCAGCGGCGGCATCGGTGAGCACGATGAGGCCCTGCTGGCCGATCTGCAGTCGTCCCTGGGCTGGCTCGGGAGCTTCGAACTGGTGCGGGTCGCGGCTGATGAGGAAGGCCTCATGGCCCGCCGCTGTCTCAGCGCAGGAGGCGGGAGGCGGGACGGGCCCGGCCGCTGCTGGCCCACTGCTTGAGGGCATCGAGCTGCTCCCTGGCCGTGCGCGAGAGGGGCACCAGGTCGCTGGCGGCGGCGATCAGATCCGCTTCGCCGAACTCACGGTGTGCTGCAAAGGCCAGGTGCATCGCCTCCACCACCGTCTGCTCCAGTTCGGCCCCCGAGAATCCAGCTGTGCGGTCCACCACCACATCCAGGGGAATGCGGTGGTCAGGGCGGCGGCGGCGCAGCTGGAGGTCGAGAATCGTGCGCCGCTCGCTGGCATCAGGCAGATCCAGCAGGAAGATCTCATCGAAGCGGCCCTTGCGCATCAGCTCCGGTGGCAGGCTCTCCACCCCGTTGGCCGTGGCCACGACGAACACCGCCGAGCGCTTCTCCGCCATCCAGGTGAGCAGGCTGGCCAGCACCCGCTGGCTGGTGCCGCCATCGCTGCGGCTGTCGCCACCGAAACCCTTGTCGATTTCATCGATCCAGAGCACGCAGGGGGCCATGGCCTCGGCGCGGCGGATCATGTCGCGGGTGCGGGCCTCACTGGCGCCGACGAGGCCGGCGAACAGGCGCCCCACATCCAGGCGCAGCAGCGGCATGGCCCAGCTGTGGGCGATCGCCTTGGCGGTGAGTGATTTGCCTGTCCCCTGGGGACCCACCAGCAACACACCCCTCGGCAGGGGCAGGCCATAGGCGGCGGCCTCATCGCTGAAGGCCAGCCGTCGCTGCTCCAGCCAGTGCTTGAGCGCCTCCAGACCGCCGATGTCGGCGGGACTGGCCTCGGTGGGGCAATACTCCAGCAGTTCGCTGCGGGCGATGGCCTGGCGCTTCTCCTCCAGCACCTCCGCCAGATCCGGCTCCCCCAGCTGACCGCGCCGGGCCAGGGCCCGCGCCGCCACCTGCCGGATGCGCTGTTCACTCAGGCCGCTGCAGCAATGGGTGAGCTGCTCGAGCACCCCGGGATTCAAGGGGTGGCCGCAGGCCTGGCCGATGCTCTCCAGCAGGGAGCGGATCTCACCGGCATTGGGCAGGGGCAGGTCGAGGATGGTGAGGCACTCCTCGAGCTCCCGCGGCACCTGCCATTCCGGAGCGGTGATCACCAGGGTGCGGGGTTTCTGACGCAGGCTGGCGGACAGATTGCGCAGCCGGCGGCCGATGCCGGGGTCGTCGCAGTAGCGGTGGAAATCGAGCAGCAGCAGGATCGCCGCCTGATCGGGGGGCAGGCTTTCGATCGCCTCCAGCGCGCCCATCGGATTTCGGGTGGCTTCGCCCTCGCGGTTCGGCAGACCCTGGAGCCCTTCGACGAAATCCCAGCGCAGCAGGGTGCGCTGGCCCAGGCGCTGGGCCGCGCACTGAAGCAGGGTGGCGATGCGCTCCTCCTCGGGGCTGCGGATCCAGATGATCGGGGCCCGGGCCCGGATCAACAGATCAAGCTGATCGGCCCACTCCTCGCTCATCGCCACTGGCGCAGGGCCGACCAACGGGGATCGATGGGGGGCTCGCCCTTACCGGCACTGAAGGAGGCTTCCTCTCCGGCCTCAGGGTGATCCGGCAGCGCCGGTCCTGGACAATCAGGGCCGCAGCGGTTCTGCAGGGGAAGCTGCAGGCTGAGCTGCTCGAACAGCCAACGGGCAGGATCGAAGTCGCCTCGCGGATCGAGGCACTCGATCAGCTCGCTCGCAGCGAGGTCATCGCCCAGCTGATCGGCCTCTCCCAGCCAGAGGCGTTCTTCCCCCCGGAAGTGCAGGGCGTGGTTGTAGTCGCACAGGCAGCGGTCGCAGCAGAGGGTGACGATGGTTTCGGCCTCCCCCTCCACTTCAAGCACCGTCTCGCTGTGGCGGGCGCTCAGCCAGCCTCTCACTGGCGTGAGGCTCTCGAGATCCTGCAGCGGCTGGTCCACGGCCCACAGCCTTGGTTCCTGCAGAACGCGGAGGTCCTGCAGGGGCACGGGCCGCAGCAGAGATGGTTCAGGCAACGGCGAGGGACGCCGCTTCATCACTTCTTGCCCTTGGGCTCGAAGGGCAACCGTTCGGCTCCGCCGCTGCTGGCGGCCACGGCCACGGTCTGCTGGCTGAGTTGCTGATCCAGGATGTCCTGAAGGTTCTCAGGCAGGGCCTCACGGCTGAGCAGGAAGGTCTGCAGGGCCTGGAAGATGTTGGCCACCACCATGTAGAGCAGCACCCCGGCGGGCAGCGGGAAGAACAGGAACATGCCGGTGATCATCACCGGAGTGATCTTGTTGGCCGTCGACTGCTGAGGGTTCGGAGGCATCCCGGCTCCCGAGAGAATCTGGGAGATGAACAGGCTGGCGCCGAAGGCTCCCACCAGGATGGCGATGTCCCAGTTGACCGACCCGTCGGTGTAGAAGCCCACCTGGCCGAGGGCCTTGATGAACAGGAATCCGCTGCGGGCGGCCAGGCCAGGCACCGTGGCTTCCACCGTGGCGTCACCCGGGGCGAGCGCCTCGATCAGCCCTGACTCGCTCACGCGCACCACACCCTCGCCTTTGCTCACGCGCCAGGCTGGGGCGAACTTGTCTCCGTTCTCCACCCCCTCGAGCACGCTGCTGAAGGGCTGGCCATCCTTGGTGTGCAGATTCACCTGGGCGGAGTCGCCGATGCCGAGCTTGGTGCCGGCCTCCAGGCTGGCGACCACAGGAACATGGCTGGTTTCGGTGATGAAGATGGAGTGGCTGGCGCTGTTGAACGGTTTGATCTCCACAGCCGCGATCTGATCGGCCGGCAACACCTTGAGATTGAGGGTGTAGGGCACATCGGCGAAGGGTGAACCGCGCAGGGTGGCGAAGAGGGCGAAGAGGATCGGCATCTGCACCAGCAGCGGCAGACAGCCGGCCAGAGGGCTGCCGAACTCCTTCATCAGCTTGCCCAGTTCCTCCTGCTGCTTCTGGGGGTTGCTGGCGTAACGGCTCTTGATCTCCGCCTGGCGCTTCTGCATCACCGGCTGGGCGATGCGCATCCGCCGGGCACTGCGGATGGAGCCTGCGCTGAGGGGGAAGAGGGCCAGACGGATCACCACGGTCAGGGCGATGATCGCCAGCCCGTAACTCGGCACCAGCCCATAGAAGAAGTCGAGGATGGGCAGCAGCAGGTTGTCGGAGATGTAGCCGATCACAGCGGGGAGGCGGCGGAAGGGTGAGGGTTTGGCACAGTGTGCCCGAGCAGCTGATCAGGATGCAGCCGATGCGGGCAAATCCCGCATGCAGGGCTCAAAACGGTGGCAGATGACCGGAGGTCAGGCACTGGCGGCCTGGGGGTCAGCGAAGCCCTTGTTGTCGGCAGCCACCTTGCCGCCTCCGCGGCGGGCCATCTGCTCGAGGATGTAGGCCTCGGTTTCGCGGAAGCGCGGCACTGAGCGCATCTCAAGTTTGGCACCGTCGTTCAGCACAAGCACCATGTCGCCCCAGGCGCCGAAGCCGCGGGGCACCGAGCGCACCTCCCGAACCTGGCTGTAGACCACCTGAGTGCGGTCGCGGCCCAGCCAGCCTCCGCTGACGGAAATCCGTCGGCTGGTGATGCGGAAGCGCAGCCAGAGGGCCCGCACGATCGCTCCGACGGCGAAGGGAATGCCGATCAGGGTGAGGCCGAAGAGCAGGTTGAACAGCAGATCTCCACGGGCCGGGCCCCCCTCGTAGAACGTGGTTTCGGTCACCTCAACGGTCATGGGCTCAGGCCTGCCTTGCGGAACAGCTCTGAACATTCTCCCAGCAAGGCCTCGGGAGTGGCCTCGAGGCAGCCTGGCTTGAGGCTGAGCAGCACCCACAGTCCGTTGGGATCCGTGGGCCTGTGGCGGCAGTGGGTGCTCATCCAGCCGTGCAGCAGACGCCTGAGCCGGTTGCGCCGTACCGACCGTTTGCTCACCTTGGTGCTCACCACCACGGCACAGCGACAGCCCTGCAGTGGCGCCTGACCCAGAGGAGGACGCAGAAGCGAAGGCTCACCAACCACGGAGCGAAGCACCAGGTAGGTGCCATGAAGGCGGCGGCCCTTTCGATAGAGGTGATCGAAGGCTCTGTCGCCCCGCAGGCGCAGATCCCTGGGAAGGGCCATGGGGAGGGGGATCTCCCTTCAGGACTCAGACGGCCAGGCGAGCGCGGCCGCGGCGGCGGCGGGTGCGGATCACACGGCGGCCGGTGTGGGACCGCATCCGCACACGGAACCCCGACACCCGCTTGCGCTTACGGCTCGTTCCTTCCAGGGTGCGCTTGGTCATGGTGCGTCTCGGCGTCTGGCCTGTTGTCGATCGCTCAACCTAACAGCCAGAGGTCAATCGATACCGGGATCAATCTGGATCAGCCAGCTGCCCAGGTAGCCGCCGAAGGGCACATCACCCGGAGCCTGGGCCAGGGCATTGAACTGGTACATGCCGATGTTGAACGGATTGAAGAGCGACATGTAAACGCCGATGGTGCCATCAACCGGCACGGGACGCTCCGGGAAGATTTCGATCGACTTGCCGTTGGCATTCACTTCGATGACAGCAGGAATCGTTTCCTTGCAGCGGGTGCGGGAGAGCATTCCGCCTTCCTGCATCACGCAGAGCTTGACGTCTTTGGGATCGATTTTGGCATCGAAATTCGAAGGAACGTCAATGGTGAGCTTGAGCATGGCCGTCTTGCGATCCTTCGGCCTGAGAATCAGGTAATACTCCGAGCGCTTCAACCGCGAGGTGTTGGTCATGAAGTAGTAGAGCCTGCGGTAGTCCTTGTTGTTATCCCAGCGGAACTCCAGCAGGCTGGGAGTGCCCTGGGCAAGGCTGACCGCGGGGGCGATCCCGGCGCCGGCGCTCGCGATCACGGCCCCCAGGCCCACGCCCGCGGCAGCCATCAGCAGGCCGGCACGCCTCGGCAGGGTGGCCTTCAGCCGGCGGAGCCGTTGTTGCAGGGTCGGGAGGGTCATGGAAAGCGGATGAGGGTCGGCCAGCGCAGGGCAGGCCCGGGTGTTCTCTGGATTGTCGACCGGCGTCACCGAGGGCAGCCCCGCGGGGGGGCAGCGTCGCAGCTGTCAGTTGTGACCGGATCTGTCCGGTCGGAGCCGAGCCGCCCCCCGCAGGTAAGGGTGCAGGGGGGGACGGCCTGGCTCCATCCAGGCGTGAGCCAGCAGACGGATGCAGCGGGGAAGGTCACCGGCCACGGCCATCTGCTGACAGTCCAGCAGGGCGACGCCATCCCAGCCGGGCTGCCGCCGGGCGACGGCCGCAGGGAAGCCGGCATTGAGATCGGCGGTGACCGAAAAGGTCACCGACAGAACCCATGCTCCGGTCAGGCCGTTGCCGTCGATCAGGCTGGCGAGCAGTTCGCTCACGGCCTCTTCGATGGCGGCCGCGGTGTTGGCCGTGGCGGTGGTGGCGCCCCGCAGCGCCCGCAGCTCCCTGGTCTCGCTCATGGCCGCCAGAGCCACAGGGGTTGACCACACCAGGCCAGCTCCAGGCTGAGGGCCTGCTGCAGGCCGCCCAGCAGGTTGCGTCCGGGGATCAGGCCCGCCAGGCGTTTCTGGGGCTTGCCGAAGATCACCGGCTGGGTCTTCGCCTCATCCAGACCGGCCAGCCGTGCCGCCAGCCGTCGGGCATGCTCTTCGTCGCCGAGTTCATCGATCAGACCCAGGGCGATGGCCTGGGCACCGCTGAACACCCGTCCGTCAGCGAAGCCGCGCACCTCGGCCTCGCTCAGACCGCGGCCCGTGGCCACCGCCTCGACGAATTGTCCGTAGCTGGAGTCGATCAGCCCCTGCAGAAGCTCCCGCTCATCAGCGGTCAGGGCCCGATCCGGAGAGAGGATGTCCTTGTAGAGACCGCTCTTGACGGTCTCGAAACTGATGCCGATGCGCTCCAGCAGCTTCGAGATGTTGTTGCCGCGCAGGATCACGCCGATCGAGCCCGTGATCGTGCCGGGGTTGGCCACGATCTTCTCCGCCGCCACCCCCACATACACGCCTCCGGAGGCGGAGATGTTGCCGAAGCTGGCCACCACGCGGCAGCCCTTGCTGCGCAGGCGGCCAATGGCCGCATGGATCTCCTGGCTGTCGCCCACCGTGCCGCCGGGGCTGTCGATGCGCAGCAGCAGCGCCGGGAATTCCCTCTCCTCCACCTGACGGAGGGCCTTGACCACCCGCTCCCGGGTCGGGCCGGAGATCGCCCCCTCGATCGCGATCTTCGCCATGCTCTTGCGGGACTTGCGGCGCCAGGGCCAGGGCATGCGATGCAGATCGGATTCGCTGGATCTTAAAAAGGTCACCGTCGACCGCTTCGATGACACCTGCGCTGCGTTGGCTGCTGATGCTGCTGCCCTTCGCCCTCTGGGGTACGGCGATGGCGGCGATGAAACCCCTGCTCGAGACGGCCGGCCCGCTCACGATCGCCTGGATGCGCCTGCTGCCGGCAGCCCTGGCGGTTCTGGTGGTGGCACGGCTGCAGGGGCGTTCCCTGGCGGTGGCCCCCTCCGATCGCCCCTGGCTGCTGGCCTTCGCCCTGGTGGACGGCACCCTCTTCCAGGGGCTGCTGGCCCGGGGGCTGGAGAGCACCGGTGCCGGTCTGGGCTCGGTGCTGATCGATTCCCAGCCCCTGCTGGTGGCGCTGCTGGCCCGCAGCCTCTTCGGGGAGGCCATCAATCCGGTGGGCTGGTCGGGTCTGCTGCTGGGCCTGGCCGGCATCGCCTGCCTGGGTCTGCCTGCGCCGCTGCTGCGGCACTGGTGGCTGGATGGACCGGAGGCCCTGGGGCTTCATCCCTGGAGCCATGGAGAGACCTGGATGCTGGGGGCGGCGGTGGCCATGGCGGTGGGCACCGTGCTCTGCCGATACGCCAGCCGTGCCAGTGATCCGGTGGCCGTCACCGGCTGGCACATGCTGATCGGAGGAGTGCCCCTGCTGATCGGTTCGCTGGGGGTCACCAGGGTGAATGCCGCCGCCTTGCCCTTCTGGCCGGCCTGGAGCCCCCTGGAGTGGGGGCTGATGGCCTATGCCAGCCTGCTGGGCAGCGCCCTGGCCTACGGCCTGTTCTTCTGGTTCGCCAGCCGCGGCGATCTCACCGGCTTCACCGCGCTGACCTTCCTGACCCCCGTGTTCGCTCTGCTCTGCGGCCTCTTGCTGCTGGAGGAACGGTTGCGGCCGCTGCAGTGGTTCGGCTCCGTGCTGGCGCTCGGCTCGGTGCTCCTGATCAACCAGCGCCACCGCCTCTGGCGCCCGGCTCTGCCCGAACCGCCCGGCTTGTCGCCATGACGCCCCCCTGGCGCCTGCTCGTGGTGAGCACGCCGGTGGGAACACTCGGCTCCGGTGGCGGCGGCGGCGTGGAGCTCACCCTCGAGAGCCTGGTGGCCGGACTGCTTGGCCGCGGCCATCAGCTCACGGTGCTGGCCGGAGAGGGGTCGCGGCTCTCCAGGGGGTGCCAGGCCGCCCGACTCTGGACGGTTGCGGGTGTCGATCAACCCAGCTGGCAGCACCAGCATCGGGATGCTCCCGTGCAGATTCCCGCTGCCGGGCTGCTTCCGGCCCTCTGGCAGCAGGTGCGGGCCCGCCATGCGGAGTTCGACGTGGTGCTGAACCTGGCCTACGACTGGCTGCCCTTCTGGCTCACACCCTGGCTGCCGACGCCGCTGTTTCACCTGGTGAGCATGGGCTCGGTGGCGACGGTGATGGATGAGGTGATCGAGGCGGTGGCCCGAAGCGATCATCGCCGCCTGGCCTTTCACACCAGAGCCCAGGCCGGTGATTTCCGCCTGCCCGCCCCGCCTCTGGTGGTGGGCAATGGCTTCGACCTGTCCGCTTACAGCTTTCGCGAGCGGCCGGATCCGGAGCCCCTCCTGGGCTGGGCCGGCCGCATCGCGCCGGAGAAGGGTCTGGAGGACGCTGCGGCTGTGGCGGCCAGCCTGGGTGAGCGTCTGCTGGTCTGGGGGGTGCGTGAAGACCCGGCCTATGCCGCCGCTGTGGAGGCTTCCGTCCCCCCCGGCACCATCGAATGGCGTGGCTTCCTGCCCACCGCTGCGCTGCAGCTGGAGCTGGGTCGCTGCCGGCTGCTGCTGAACACGCCCAAGTGGAACGAGGCCTTCGGGAACGTGGTGGTCGAGGCGATGGCCTGCGGCGTGCCCGTGGCGGCCTATGCCCGGGGCGGCCCCGGCGAACTGATCGTGCCGGGAGTCACCGGGCTGCTGGTGCCCCCCGACGA
>NZ_JAYGIA010000044.1:0-15641 GCF_034931165.1 Synechococcus sp. BA-124 BA4
GAGCGCAGCCGCCTGGAGACCATGGCGCTGCCGGTGCGGCTGCGCGACGACGGCACGCTCGACACCCGCTCGGCCCTCGACGTGCTCGCCTTCCATCTGGCAGCGATGGACCGACGCCAGGAAGCCGCTGAGGTGCTCCTGGCCGGGCGCCTGCCGGGTGTGGTGGCGGCTGAGCGGCTGAAGCTGGCGGTGGCGCTGCTGGACGAGCTTCCCCTGGCCCAGCGCAACGCCCTCATGGAGATGGCCCTTGATCAGGCCGCCACAGGTGGGGCCTGGGGTCTGGCGGCCCAGCTGCTCGATGATCAGCAGGCCCTGCAGCGGCTCGAGGGGGGGGATCCGGAACCGGCGCGGCAGCGGCGGTTGCGCCTCAGCCGCCGCATTGACGACACCTACGCCGAATGGCTGCTGCGGCGCGATGATCCCTCCGAGGCGGAGCGCAGCAAGGTGCTGGAGCAACGCCTGCGCTCCCCGCGCGACCCTGGAGGCCATGCCCCCTCCGCGGCACAACCGGCCAACCCGGCCCCCCAGGATCCAGTCGTCCCATCAGCCCCCGAGTCCGCCGAACCCATCACCCCATGACCGCCTATCAGCTGGGCCCGCTTCTCTACGAAGGCAAGGCCAAGCGGGTTTTCCGGACCGACCGGCCAGATCTGCTGGCCGTGGAGTTCAAGGACGAGGCCACCGCCTTCAACGCCCTCAAGAAGGCCGAACTGGCGGAGAAGGGCGCCCTGAACTGCCGCATCTCTGCTCTGTTGTTCGAGCACCTCCAGCGCGCGGGGGTGCCCACCCACTACCTGGGGATGCAAGGCCGGCACTGGATGCTGGTGCGGCCGGTGCGGGTGATCCCGCTGGAGGTGGTGATCCGCAACGTGGCGGCCGGATCGCTGTGCAAGCAGATGCCGATCGCGCCGGGTACGCCGCTGGATCCGCCCCTGCTCGATCTGTATTACAAGGACGATGCCTACGCGGATCCATTCCTGAGCGAAGCCCGGCTGGAGCGGCTGGCCCTGGTGACCAGCGAAGAGCGCCAGGAGCTGGAAGCCCTCGCCCGCCGGGTGAACGGGCTGCTGCTGGAGCTGTTCGCCGGCGTCGGCCTGAAGCTGGTGGACTTCAAGCTCGAGCTGGGCTTCACGGCCGAGGGCCAGCTGGTGGTGGCCGATGAGATCAGTCCGGACACCTGCCGCCTCTGGGACCTCGATGTGGACGATGACAAGGATCGGATTCTTGACAAGGATCGGTTCCGCCAGGACCTGGGCGGGGTGATCGAGGCCTATGGGGAGGTCCTCAAACGGGTCCAAGGGGTGATCCAAGGTCCCAGCCTCTACGGGTAAGGTCACGGCAATTTGCGGCCATGCCGCTTTGATTCGGAGAACCATGGGTGTCATCCCCAACGCCCGCACCAGCACTGCCTTCTCCGATGTCGGGCTTCGGTCCATGCCCCTCACCGTCTGGCTGGGGCTGCCTCTGCTGGCTCTGCTGGCGGTTCTGAGTCCCCCGAGGGCCGCTGCCCAGAGCCAGCAACCGGCTGTTGAAGTGGCCCAGGCCGCTGAGCCAGTTCCCGCCACCGGTTCAGAGCCTGGAACTGCTTCAGAGCCGGGCACGGCCGCCCCGGAAGCCGGCGAAGGAACTCCTGAGGCCGGCACTCCCGTTCCTGCACCGGCTGAGACGCCGGCGACGCCTCCCACCGGCGAGCCCCCCAGCTCGGCTAGCCCCGAAAGCCTTGCGCCGGCCAAGCCGGATGAACCGCGGGTTCTGGTCAGTGAGGTGGTGGTTCAGGGCCTCGAGGGTCACCCCGAGCGGGAGCGCCTGGAGCTGGCCGTCTACGACGCCATGGTGGTCCGGCCCGGCAGCCGGGTGACGCGCAGCGAGTTGCAGACGGATCTCTCCGCCATCTATGCCAGCGGCTGGTTCTCGGATGTGCGCATCCAGCCGGTGGATGGTCCCCTCGGGGTGCAGGTGGTGGTCATCGCCACCGCCAACCCGGTGCTGCAGAAGGTTGAGTTCGACGCCGCCAAGGTCAAGCTTCCGCCCACGGTCCTGGCGGACACCTTCGCCGCGGATTACGGCAGGACCCTCAACCTCAACACCCTGCAATCGCGCATGCAGGAGCTGCAGAAGTGGTATTCCGATCAGGGCTACTCCCTGGCGCGGGTCACCGGTCCCAACCGGGTGAGTCCTGATGGCACGGTGCTGCTCACGGTTCGAGAGGGCACCGTCGAGGGGGTGGAGGTTCAGTTCCTCAACAAGGAAGGCTCGGCCACCAACGACAAGGGCGAGCCGATCCGTGGCAAGACCAAGCCATGGGTCGTGAGCCGCGAAATCTCGATCAAGCCTGGGGAGACCTTCAACCGCCGCAACCTCGAGGAGGACATCAAGCGCCTCTACGGCACCGGCCTGTTCGGTGACATCAAAGTGACCCTGCGGCCCGTGCCGGCCAAGCCCGGCGAAGTGGTGATCGTGCTGGGGATCGTCGAGCAGTCGTCGGGATCCCTCTCCGGCGGTCTCGGTTACAGCCAGAGCCAGGGTGTGTTCGGCCAGATTCAGCTGCAGGACAGCAATCTGCTCGGCCGGGCCTGGGACCTGGGGGTCAATTTCACCTATGGCCAGTTCGGAGGCCTCGCCGACATCTCCTTCACGGATCCCTGGATCAAAGGAGATGCGTACCGCACGGCCTTCCGCGCCAGGCTGTTCCTCAGCCGCGACGTTCCTCAGATTTTCCAGAGCCAGAACAACGGCAACATCAACACGGTCACCGACTTCTACAAAGCGCCGGGCACCAGCGTTGCGTACAACATCAACAACAGCAACAACCCTGAGAGTAAAACCTTCCGCTCGGTCTCCGAAGCCGAATCGCAATCTCCCGACAACAGCTGGTTTGATTACGAAGGCAATTCCGTTGCCATTCAGCGAGCTGGCGGCAATATCCAGTTCGTGCGACCCCTCAACGGCGGTAACCCCTTCAAGCGGGCGCTCTGGAGTGTGGTGCTCGGCGTCAGTGCCCAGGAAGTCAGGCCGATCAACTTCGCCGGCTCAAGCCGACCCTTCGGCGTCAGTACCAATGATTTCAACGGCTCGGATGCTCCAGTCGACGATGTGATCTGCATCGCCTTCAACTGCGCCACCACCAATCAGTTGGTGGCCCTGCGGGTGGCGGCCACCCGCAACACCCTCAACGATCCCCGCAATCCCACATCCGGCTCCTTCCTCAGCGTCGGGACGGAGCAGTACGTCTCTGTGGGGCCAGATTCGCCCACGTTCAACCGCCTGCGCGCCAGTTACAGCTACTTCATTCCAGTCAACTGGCTGAAGTTCTACAAGGGTTGCCGGCCGAAGCCCGGTGAAACTCCCGACTGCAAGCAGACCCTGGCGTTTCAGTTCTCGGCCGGCACCAACATCGGTGATCTGCCTCCCTACGAAGCCTTCTGCCTGGGAGGTTCCAACTCCGTGCGCGGCTATGCCGACTGCGACATGGGCGTGGGACGCAGCTTCGGGGAGGCCACGATCGAATACCGCTTCCCCCTGTTCAGCATCGTCAGCGGAGAGCTGTTCGTGGATGGCGGCACGACCTTCGGCAGCCAGTCGGGAGTGCCGGGAAGTCCGGGCACGCTGCTCGACAAGCCCGGCAGCGGCTTCTCGGTCGGCACCGGTCTGATCGTCACCACACCGGTTGGTCCGCTGCGTCTGGAGGTGGCCAGCGAGGGCTTCACCGGTGACTGGCGCTTCAACCTCGGTGTGGGCTGGAAGTTCTAGTGACCGTCTGGCCCGAGGACTACAGCCAGGCCTGGACCCTGGGGACGTCTGTCGAGCGCACGGGGGTCGGGCTGCACAGCGGCACCTCCTGTCGCGTCCGCCTGCAGCCCAGCGAACGACCCGGTTATTCGGTGGGCTGGCTGGACGCACCGGCACTGGAGGCGGTGGCCCTGCACCCGTCGCAGGTGAGCGACACCCGCCTGTGCACGGCCCTGCGGCTGGATCAGCGCCGGCTGGCCACGGTGGAGCATCTGCTGGCGGCCCTGGCCGGCACCGGCCTCTCCCATGTGGAGCTGCTGGTGGAGGGTGAGGAGATCCCCTTGCTCGACGGGTCTGCTCTGCCCTGGGTGGAGGCGATCGCCGCAGCGGGTCTGCGACACCTGGGTCCCCGGGAGCCTCTCCGGCCTCTGGACGCTCCGATCACCCTGCAGCAGGGCCAGAGCTTCGCCACGGCCCTTCCCAGTGACACGCCAAGGATCGGTGCCGCGATCGAATTCAGCCAGCCCGCCATCGGCCGCCAGGTCTACTCGCTTGAGCTCACCCCTTCCTCCTTCGTGGAGCAGATCGCGCCAGCCCGCACCTTCGGCTTCCGGGATCAGATCGATCAGCTCCGGGCCGCCGGCCTGATCCGGGGCGGAGATCTGGAGAGTGCCCTGGTCTGTGATGGGGATCACTGGCTCAATCCCCCCCTGCGGTTCCCCCAGGAACCGGTGCGCCATAAGCTCTTGGACCTGCTGGGGGACCTGGCGCTGGCGGGCTTGCCCCAGGCCCAGGTCTTCGCCTTCCGTGGATCCCACGGGCTGCACACTGCCCTGGCAGCGGCCCTGGCCGCTCCATCCCGCTCGACCTGAAGCCCGTTGTCCGTTACTCCCGCTGGCGCTCCCCTGCTCACCTCCGAGCAGATCCTCAACCTCCTGCCCCACCGTTATCCCTTCGCGCTCGTGGACCGCGTGATCGAGTACGAACCAGGTAAGCGAGCTGTTGCCCTCAAGAACGTCACCCTCAACGAGCCCCAGTTCCAGGGTCATTTCCCTGGCCGCCCTCTGATGCCCGGTGTGCTGATCGTGGAGGCCATGGCCCAGGTGGGTGGTCTGATCGTCACTCAGATGCCGGAGTTGCCCAAGGGGTTGTTCGTGTTCGCCGGCATCGACGGGGTGCGCTTCCGCCGGCCGGTGGTGCCTGGTGATCAGTTGCGCATCAGCTGCGAACTGCTCGGTCTCAAACGCAAGCGCTTCGGCAAAGTGAGGGCTGAAGTCACCGTGGACGGAGACCTGGTCTGCTCCGGGGAACTCATGTTCTCCCTGGTTGACTGAGGCCATGACCAGCACAGCCGTGGAAACCACGATTCACCCCACCGCGGTGGTCGACAGCCGCGCTCAGCTCGGCCAGGGTGTTCAGATCGGTCCCTTCGCCGTGATCGGTCCTGACGTGCAGCTCGGCGCCGGCTGCCAGATCGGTCCCCATGTGGTGATCGATGGCCGCGTGACGATGGGCTCCGGTAACCGCATTTTCCCCGGCGCCTGCATCGGCCTCGAGCCCCAGGACCTCAAGTACGGCGGTGCCCCCACCGAGGTGGTGATGGGCGACGACAACACGATCCGCGAGTGCGTCACGATCAACCGGGCCACGGCCGACGGTGAGCAGACCCGCCTGGGCAGCGGCAATCTGCTGATGGCCTACAGCCATGTCGGCCACAACTGCCTGCTGGGCGACCGGATCGTGGTGGCCAACAGCGTGGCGATCGCCGGCCATGTGGTGATCGGCGACCGGGCGGTGATCGGCGGAGTGCTCGGCATCCACCAGTTCGTGCACATCGGCAAGCTGGCGATGGTGGGGGGCATGAGCCGCATCGACCGCGATGTTCCCCCGTTCGCGATCGTCGAGGGGCACCCAGGCCGCCTGCGCGGTCTCAACCGGATCGGGCTCAAGCGCAATGGCCTGGTCGACCGGGAGGGTGGAGCCGAGCTCAAGCAACTCCTGGAGGTGTGGAACCGTCTCTACCGCAGCCATGAGGTGCTGGCTGAAGCCCTCGCCCACATCCGAGCCGAAACCCTTCTGCCGGCCTCCGAAGAACTCTGCAGCTTCCTCGAGGCCTCGATCGCCCCAGGACGCCGTGGTCCCCTGCCCCACCAGCGCTGATGGTGCGGCTGCTGATCAGCACCGGTGAGGTGTCGGGGGATCTTCAGGGCGGCCTTCTGATCAAGGCCCTCCACGCCGAAGCCCAGCGACGTGATCTTCCTCTCCAGATCGATGCCCTCGGTGGCGAGCGCATGCGCCAGGCCGGTTCCCATCTTCTGGCCAACACCGCTCCGATGGGGGCGATCGGACTCTGGGAGGCTCTGCCCCTGGTGCTGCCCACCCTGCGGTTGCAGCGGCGGGTGGGCCGCTGGCTCTCCTGCTGTCCTCCCGACGCGGTGGTGCTGATCGACTACATGGGGGCGAACGTGAGCCTGGGCCGCCACATCCGCCACCGCTTCCCCGCGGTGCCGATCACCTACTACATCGCTCCCCAGGAATGGGCCTTTCGCCTCGGGGAGGGCGGGACCACCCGCCTGATCGGCTTCACCGATCGCATCCTGGCCATTTTCCCGGAGGAAGCCAGCTTCTACGCCTCCCGCGGTGCACGGGTCACCTGGGTCGGCCATCCCCTGCTCGACACCCTCGGCTCGCCGCCCACCCCTGAACAGGCCCGCGGGCAGCTCGGACTGAGTCCCGGCCAGCAGTTGCTGCTGCTGCTGCCCGCCTCCCGCCCCCAGGAGATGCGCTATCTGATGCCGTCCATGGCCGTTGCCGCGGCCGAACTGCAGCGACAGCGGCCAGGGCTGCGGGTGATGGTGCCTGCCGGACTGGCCAGCTTCGAGGCTCCCCTGTCCGAACAACTCGAGCGGGCAGGGGTGGAGGCCACGGTGATTCCAGCCGATCGCGCCGATGCCCTCAAGCCGGTCCTCTGCGCTGCCGCCGATCTGGCCCTGACCAAATCGGGAACCGCCAACCTGGAGCTTGCCCTGCGCGGCGTTCCCCAGGTGGTGGGCTACCGGCTCAGCCGGGTCACCGCCTTCGTGGCCCAGCGCCTGCTCGGCTTCAACGTGCCCCACATCTCTCCGGTCAACCTGGTGCTGGGAGAGCGGCTCGTGCCGGAACTGCTCCAGGACGACCTGACCCCGGAGGCGATCGTGGCCGCGGCGCTGCCCCTCCTCGATCCGAGCCCCGAGCGGACCCGGATGCTCGAGGGCTACGGCCGCCTGCGCGCTCTGCTCGGTGAGCCGGGTGTGACGCGCCGGGCAGCCTGTGAGATCCTCGATCAACTGACGGGATCCCCGACGTGACACCAAGGGTCAGACGCCAGGACAGGCCCCGATCAGGATCTGACTGGGGCCGTTTACGCCGGCCCGATCACCCCCTGCAGCGCGTGTCCATGGGCTTGGCTCCCGTGCTGCTGACGGTGCTGCTGCTGCTGCTTCCCGCGGCACCGGTGCTGGCGGCCGTCGAGGAGGCTGTCCTGGCCGGCGGTTGCTTCTGGTGTCTCGAGCACGATCTGGAAACCCTGCCCGGGGTTGTGGAGGCGGTCAGTGGCTTCAGCGGCGGCAGCGTCAGCAACCCCACCTATCGCCAGGTGTCGGCCGGCGGCACCGGCCACATCGAGAGTGTGCGGGTCCGCTTCGATACGGCCCGGATCAGCCTGCCCACACTCCTGCGCGCCTACTGGCGCAACGTGGATCCCCTCGATGGCGGCGGCCAGTTCTGCGACCGTGGCCCCAGCTACCGGCCCGTGATCTTCAGCCGCGGGACCAGCCAGCGGGATCAGGCCCGAGCCAGCCTGGCCTCCGCGGCCCGGGAGCTGGGGGTCAGGCCCAGAGCCATCAAGGTGGAGATCCGTGAGCTCGAGCGCTTCTGGCCCGCTGAGCCCTATCACCAGGACTACGCCGAGCGCAACAAGGTCCAGTACACCTACTACCGCTGGTCCTGCGGCCGCGATCGGCGGCTGGACCAGGTCTGGGGCTCGAACGCCCGGGGATCGCTTCCGTGGCGCCAGAAGAACTGAGAACGCCAGTAGGGAGACATGAAAAGGGGGTGGTGCCCACACCCTTCCCAGATCCAAGCAATCCGCCTACGTTAAATCGACACGGAGACCAGCTTGAGTGGGTTGTATGTATCTGCTGACGATCCGGGACGGTCTGGTCACCCGCCACATCGGGCCATACACGAGTCCCAAGCAGGCCGTCGATGATCTGGATCGCCTGATGGCCTCCTTCGGGGAGCGTGCCCGCTGGCAGATTCATGAGCTGGAGGAACCGGGCAGTCTGCTGGACACGCCCGCGGGCGGCAAGCGACGGGAGCCTCAGGCGTTGATGGGATCCTCGGCGAGCCCTGTGGCCGCCTGATCCGGTTCAAGCGCGGTTGTCTGGCCCCGGGCGTGCGTTGCGGGGGTAGCCGCGCAGCAGTCCGCTCTCCACCATCAGACCCACGCCTGCGGTCACGCAGATCAGGCCGAGGGTTCCATACCAGAACCAGGGGCCCGGTGCCGCCAGTTTCTGGTTGAGTGCCGCCAGGTGCAGGGTGCGGCGGGTGATGGCCTCGCCCACCAGGCAGAGACCCAGCGGCAGGAGCAGGACCCCCAGCTGAGCGCGGATGTACCAGCGGATCTTCTGGGCAGCCATGGCGTCGGGGTCCGGCGTCAGCGGTGCCAACCCTAAGCCGCACCCCCGCGGCTCACCCATTCCACCAGGGTGCGGACGCCGAAACCCGTGGCGCCGGCGGGGTCCAGCCCCCGACCATTTTCGCTCCAGACCGTGCCGGCGATGTCCAGATGGGCCCAGGCCAGATCGTCAGGAACGAAATCCTGCAGGAAGAGCGCGGCGGTGATGGCGCCGCCTGGGCGCGGGCCTGTGTTCTTCATGTCGGCCACCGGGCTCTTGAGCCCTTTCCTGTAGGAGGTCTGCAGCGGCATCCGCCAGAAGGCCTCCCCACCGCTGCGGCCCGCCTCCAGCAATGCTGCGGCCAGGGTGTCGCTGGGGGACCAGAGACCGGCGATCTCCTCGCCCAGGGCGATCACGCAGGCTCCGGTGAGCGTGGCCAGATCCACCACGGCATCGGGCTCCAGCTTGGCTGCGTAGACCAGGGCATCGGCGAGGGTGAGACGCCCCTCGGCGTCGGTGTTGTTCACCTCGATCGTCTTGCCGTTGGAGGCGGTGAGGATGTCACCGGGGTGGATGGCCTCGCCGCTGATCATGTTTTCGCAGGCCGCCACGATCACATGCACCTCCACACCCTGCGGGCGCAGTTCGGCGATCGCCCGGGCTGCCCCCAGCACCGCGGCACTGCCGCCCATGTCGTACTTCATCATCTCGATCTGAGAACCGCCGGTCTTGAGGTTGTAGCCTCCGGAATCGAAGGTCAGTCCCTTGCCGATCAGCACCAGCCTCCGGCTGGAGCCCCCCTCAGGGTGGTAGGTGAGATGAATGAATTTGGGTGGGAGACTGGATCCCCGGGCCACTCCGAGATAGGCGCCCATGCCAAGGGCTTCGCAGTCGGAGCGCTCCAGCACCTTCAGCTCCAGGCCGAACTCCCTGGCGATGCCCTCGGCGGTGTCGGCGAGAGCCTGGGGGGTGACCACGTTCGGAGGCGCCGCCACCAGCTGCCGTGCCAGCTCCACACCCGCGCAGGTGGCGGCCACTCCCTCAAGGCCGGCGGCGGCCCCGGCGGCCAGGCCCAGAAGGCTCACGACCTCGGGAATCGGCTTGGTTTCGGCCTCACTGCGGAAGCGCTGGTCGACGTAGAGACTCAGGCGCACGGCTTCGGCCATCGCCCGCGCCGCCGCCTGGGGCTCCAGGCCCTCGCTGGGCAGGGCCAGGCCCAGCTCACGGCCGGGTCCCGCCGCCTTGGCGATGGCGGCCGCGCCGTTGCGCAGGGCCTCGAGATCGAAGCGGCCGGCTTCCCCCAGCCCGACCAGCACCAGCTTCAGGGGGGTGGGCTGGAGCCGGGTGAGGCTGACGCACTCGCCCGGCTTGCCCTTGAAGCTCTGGCGCTCCAGCAGCGACTGCAGCCCTGGCCCGAAGCGGGCTTCGAGGGCCTCGAGGCGTTCGCCCGACTCGTCCTGGAACAGGCCGACACCGAGGGTGTCACCGCTCCATGCGGCCAGCGGGGTGGAGGGACAGCTGAACTGCATGGAGGGCCGGACATCGGGCCGCGATCGTAGCGACGGCATTCAGCCGCCATCACTGGTGAACGGGGTGCTCCAGCGCTGCCGGGTCTCTTTGTTGAAGGGCGGTTGCCAGCGGCGGATCAGGGCCTGCTCCAGGGCTCGCCTGGCGCGCACCGCGGCCGGCACGTCGCAGCAGAAGCGAATGCTGCAGCGGCACTCCAGGCCCACATGACCCATGGCCTCGGCATAGGAGGCCAGGTAGCCCTTGCAGTCGTGCTCCCCTTTCCAGCGCCGGTGGGCCTGGCCGGTCTCGCCCACGTAGAGCAGCAATGGTGAGGCCAGCAGCGGTGGTCGGTCCATCACCAGGTACAGGGCAGGGCCCAGCTGGGGCGGCTCGGGCCAGCGCCAGAACTGCAGGTTCTGGGCCTCGAAGGCCAGGGGATCGAACCGGGCCGCCCGCTCCCGGGGATCCTCGCTGCCCATGTCACTGCCGCCGTCGGCTTCGCCGGCGAAAAGGACTCCCTGCCGATGACCGCTGGTGCTGCCCTCGAACAGTGGCCCCTGAAACTCACCGAGGCGCCGCTGCCACTCGAGCAGCTGCTCACGCAGCAGGGGCAGCGGTGTTGGGCCCATTCCGCCGCCGCCTGGTGGGGCGCCGCCCTGGAACAGGTCCTGCTGCCGTCCCCTGGACATGCTCAACGGGAGGCCGGTGGCCGGGGCGGCCTCGGCAACTCCGGGCCGATGGGCCCCTGGCCGAAGCTCACCCGTCCGATCAGACCCTCCACCAGCTCGGCCGGCAGTTGCAGGCGCTGCTGGAGATCGGCCAGGTCACGGAAGGGGGCGCGGCTGCGCTCCTGCAGCAGGCGCCGGCAACGGTCCTCCTCAAGATCGAGCTGGGCCCCGAGCTGATCAGCTCTGCAGCGGTTCAGATCGAGTGGTGCCGGCCGAGCCGCAGGCGGGTCGCCGTACCAACGGAACTCCAGCAAGGGCATCCAGCTGTGCATCAGCTCCTCGCCTAGACCGAGCAGATGCTGGAGGTCCTCCGGTCCGCTGAGCTGAACGCCACCGCTCTGCAGGCGCAGCAGCAGATCCACCTGGGTGGGAGTGCAGCCCGGCAGGCGCAGCCAGTCGGCGGCGGTGGCCCGGTTCACATCCAGGCGCCAGCCCAGGGCTGCCGCCAGGCGTACGTCCTGGGCGGTTTTCAGCCGCAGGCCGGGATTCTGGGCGAGTTTGAGGGCCAGTAGGTCGCGCTCGACGCTGTCGTCGCCGCTGCTCGCGGGCTGCGGAGGTTCAGGCGAACGACGGATCTGACCCGTGGCCTCCAGCAGGCTGCGGGCGAGGGGATCCAACCAGTGCCCCTTGGCCATGGCGGCAAACCAGCTCTGTGCAACTGGGGCGAAGTTAGCGGCTGAGGCGTGGCTGTTACGCCAATCCGTACTCGCCTCCGGCTGTGGAGGACCCCAGAATCGTCGTCATCGCCTCATGCCTGGCACGCCCCATGGCCTTCTTCGAATCCGAGATCGTTCAGGACGAAGCCAGACGGCTGTTCACCGATTACCAGCAGATGACCCAGCTGGGGGGCGATTACGGCAAGTTCGACCGCGAAGGCAAAAAACTGTTCATCGACCAGATGGAAGCCCTGATGGAGCGCTATCGGGTGTTCATGAAGCGCTTCGAACTCTCCGAGGATTTCCAGGCGAAGCTCACCGTTGAGCAGCTGCGTACCCAGCTGGGGCAGTTCGGCATGACCCCTGAGCAGATGTTCACCCAGATGCACCAGACCCTGGAGCGGATGAAACGGGAGCTGGAAACCAGCTCCTGAAGCAGCCCCCGATCTTCTCCGCTTCCCTGTTCTTCCCAACCTGTCTCCACCCGGCCAGACCTCGGATCGTCAGCTTGAGGGCGGCAGGCGGACCTGCCGGAGAAAGGCCAGGAAACTGGCCCCCAGCCGCCGAGCACCGGCGCTGGAGAGGTGATCGGTGTCCCGCAGGAGTTCCAGTACGGCCTCATTGTCGCAACCCTTTCCACACAGAGCAGGAATGGGGTCGTAGAGCTGCACCTGTGCTGGAAGCACCTGCCGCAGGCGGCGATTGAGAGCGATGGCATGGTCGAGCTCCCTGGTCACGGTGCGCTCGCAGTCCTGCTTGGGTTGCACGTTGAACCAATCCGGTACGCAGTTGCGGATGTCCGGGTTACGAGGGGTGGCACCCACCAGCACCACCGCCCCCCCCCTGGCAGCGGCCTTCATGGCAAAGCGATCGAGACCCTGGCGATAGAGCTCCAGCTTCCGCTCGCCGGAGAGCACCGGCCGACCATCGCTTCCCAGGATGTCGTTGCGGGTGTCCCGCAGCTGGGAGCTGTCTCCGAGGTGACTGAGCAGGTAGCCGGTGATCACCACCACATCCCCCGGCCGGATGAATTCGAGCAGTTGCGATTCGGCCAGATCGAGGAACCGGGAGCAGATGGATTGGCTGTGGCCGTAGGGGGTGTTGGGGAAGAGGCAGCCGGTGTGGGCCAGCAGCGTCACTTCGGCGTTCCCCGCCTGCCGCACATGGGCCAGCACCGGCGAGAAGGCCATGGCATGGCTGTCGCCGATCAGAAACACATGGGGCGGTGCAGGACTCCCCGTCGTGGAGGGAGTTCGCTCCGGCGGGGCGGTGCAGGTCTCGAGCAGCCGCGCAAAGCCCTCTGGGCTTGTGGGTCCCTGTTGATCCGTGTTGTTGAGCTCGCAGGCCTGCGGAGTGATGCGGGTGTCGGGGATCGCCAGGTTGCTCCACGGCTCCCGACGGGCATGGCTGTTGTGGTTGCCCAGGAAGATCTGGGCCTGCGCGTGACGATCCGTCCACACCAGCACCCAGGCCCCGACCAGGACGGTGAGAACCCCCGCCGAGATGGCGCGCCAGCGCCCTGCGGGAAACAGGCCCCGGCGCAGCGGGGCTTCCACCCAGCGGTAACTGGTCATGGCCAGGGCGATCATCAGGCCGATCTGGATCGGCAACGTCCACCACTGCACGCCGACCGTGAAACGACTGACATACAGCACGGGCCAGTGCCACAAATAGAGCGAATAGGAGAGCAGTCCGATCCCCACGGCATGGGGGTGACGGAGCAGGCCCGACACCTTCCCTTCCGGTTCCCTGAGCACCGCCGCGATCAACAGGGTCGTCAACACCACCATGAGCGGAGCCCCCACCGCCATCGCGCTGGTGGGAAGCCCCACGAGCGTGGCAAGCAGAAGACCCACCATCACCGGCGCGGGCAAGGGAAACAGGGGCAGGCAACCTGCTGCCTGCGGGTCAGGCGACGACCCAGGGGGCGAAGACATCCCCAGATAGAGCAGACAACCAGAGCCCAGCTCCCAGAAGCGGGCCGGCATCAGGTAGAAGGCGTCGATCGGCTGACGCACCGACAGCACAAGGAAGGCCAGCAGCGAAAGCAGGCTGACAAGGGCCACCAGCCGGAACAGGCGACGACGGCCACCTGGCCGTGCCGCGGTGAAGCCGGTGGCCCAGAGCAGCACAGGAAAGATCACGTAGAACTGTTCCTCCACCCCCAGCGACCACGTGTGGGTGAAGGCATTCAGCTGGGCGGGAGGCGCGAAGTAGTCGGTGGAGAGGTCGCGCAGGTGGAGATTGGCGTACCCGAGCAGGGAGGTGACGCCGGTCCGCAGCGACACCCCCGCCAGTGGATCGAACAGGCAGGCCAGCAGGCTGGTGATCATCACGCACACCACCAGGGTGGGCAGGATGCGCCGCACCCGCCGGGCATAGAAGCTCAGCAGCAGGTCGCCCAGACCCTTGCTCGCTGGCCGAGCGGCCAGGGATGCCGTGATCACGAACCCGGAGATCACGAAGAAGATGTCGACGCCGAGATAACCGCTGGGCAGGAGGTTGCTGTCGAAGTGATGCAGGATCACGCTGAGCACGGCCAAAGCCCGCAGGCCGTCGATCTCCGGCTTGTACCGAGTCCCCATTCAGGCCGCAATCGTGACCGATACCTGATGAACCTATAAGGGCCAGCTCGTGGAGCTGACCCGTGACCCGTCAATCGCCCCCTGGAAAGCGCCCGGCAACGGCACCATGAGCCTGTGGCAAGCCTGAACTCCTGCGACTGCTTACGATCCGCGCCGACGGTTCCGTGCTGATGGCTGAAACGACCCCTCCCCCTCTGCCGCCATGGCTGGAGCGTGGACTGGCCGACCTGTTCCCCGCCGGCCCGTGGGCGGATCCGGACCAGAACCTGGTGGCGCGCCTGGCAGAGGCGGATCACCGAGGTCAGCCCCTGCGGGTGAAGCTGGGCATCGATCCCACCGGCTCCGACATCCACCTCGGGCACAGCATCCTGTTCCGCAAGCTGCGGGCTTTCCAGGACGCCGGCCACACCGCCGTGCTGATCATCGGCGACTTCACCGCCCGCATCGGCGATCCCACCGGCAAGAGCGCCACCCGGGTGCAGCTGGACGCCGCCCAGGTGGAGGCCAACGCCGACACCTACCTGGTGCAGCTGGGGCTCGGGCAGTCGCCGGATCGGGCCCTGCTGGATTTCGAGACCCCCGGTCGGTTGGAGGTGCGCCGCAACGGTGAGTGGCTGGCGGGGATGGACCTGCCGGCGGTGATCGATTTGCTGGGCATGGCCACGGTGGGCCAGATGCTGGCCAAGGAGGACTTCGCCAACCGCTACGGCGGCGGGACGCCGATCAGCCTGCATGAGTTCCTCTACCCGCTGCTGCAGGGCTACGACTCGGTGGCGGTGCGCGCCGACGTGGAGCTGGGTGGCACCGACCAGAAATTCAACGTGGCCATGGGACGGGATCTGCAGCGCCATTTCGGCCTGCGGCCCCAGTTCGGCCTGCTGCTTCCGATCCTGCCGGGCCTTGACGGGGTGCAGAAGATGAGCAAGAGCCTGGGCAACACGGTGGGGCTGACGGAGGACCCCCTGTCGATGTATTCGAAATTGGAGAAGGTCCCCGATGCGGTGGTGGACGACTACATCACCCTGCTCACCGATCTGGATCCCGACACCCTTCCTGGGGATGCCCGGGAGCGCCAGAAGGCCATGGCTCTGGCCATCACCGCCAGCCGACATGGCCTGGAGGCCGCCAGCGCCGCCCAGGCCGATGCCGCCAACCTGGTGGCTGGGGAGATGGCGGCCCGAACGGTCCCGGAGACCTCCCTCGCCCCCGTCACCTTCCCGGCCAAGGCTTTCCATCTGCTCAGTGCCCTTGGCCTCTGCGCCAGCAGCAGCGAGGCGCGGCGTCAGATCCAGGGCGGTGGGGTGCGCCTTGATGGAGAGAAGCTCACGGATGTGAACCGCAGCTTCAGCGCCGCCTCCGAGCTGGAGGGCCGGGTGCTGCAACTGGGTAAGAAGACATTCCTGCGGCTGGTGACGTGAGCCCTGCCGTGACCATCCCAGGGAGCGACGCGGCGGCGGCGGAGAGAATCATCATGGCTCTCGATCGCCCCGATGCCCCCTCGGCGCTGGCGCTGGTGGCCTCGATTCCCGATCTGCTCTGGGTGAAGGTGGGGCTGGAGCTGTTCTGTTCCGCCGGCCCCGACGTGGTGCGGCAGCTGCGCGGTGAGGGCCTGCGGGTGTTCCTTGATCTCAAGTTCCACGACATCCCGGCCACGATGGCCGGGGCCTGCCGCAGAGCCGCCCGGCTCGGGGCGGAGCTGATCACCGTCCATGCCTGCTCCGGCCGCGAAGCCCTGGCAGCGGCCCAGGCCGGCGCCTGCGAGGGGGCGGCCCGGGA
>NZ_JAYGIA010000045.1:0-15457 GCF_034931165.1 Synechococcus sp. BA-124 BA4
CCTGGGCCTGCTGCTGCCGCTGCTGGCGCTGCTGGCCCTGCAGCTGGTGGCCCTCTGGAACCTGGCGCTGGGTCGGCTGCCGCTGCTGGCCGGCCAGGTGGGGCTGCTGCCGGCCTCGGCCGCCACGGTCGGGGTGGTGCTGGGCTGGAGCCTGCTCAACGGTCTGCTGCTGCTTCTGGCGATCCGCAGCTGCTGGGACCGGCCCCATCGGGATGGGGTTCCCTGGTTCGCCCTGTCGGTGCCGGTGCGGCTGCAGCACGGCGACGGGACGGTGCACGGGCGCCTGCGGGCCGTCAGCGCCTCGGGCGCCGAGCTCGGCCTGGAGAGGGCAGAGGATGCTCCGTTGCTGCAGGCGGCCGACAGCCTCAGCCTGGAGGGTCTGGTGCCGGGTCAGGAGCTGACGTTCGTGGTGATGGCTCGGGAGGGCCGTGCCATCGGTGGGGTCTGGGGACCGCTCACCCCGTCCCAGCGGCACCAGCTGGACACCATCCTTTACCGGCGCGAGGGGCTGTGGCCCACCCTGCGGGCCCCCTTGGAGCTCCGCACCCTGCCCCTGGTGCTGCTGCGCACGCTGCAGCGGGTGGAACCGGAAAGCTGGTTCCGCCGCAGCCTCATTCCCCAGCTTCCACCGCTGGCGGGGCTGCCGCTCCCCAGGCGTGCAGACCTTCCAGAACGGGCAGGAGCGCCCGACCCCGTTCGCTGAGGTCGTATTCCACCCGCGGCGGCACCTCGCCGAAGACACGGCGGCAGACGACGGCATCGGCCTCCAGCTCCCGCAGCTGGGCCGTCAGCACCTTGTGACTCACCCCCGCCAGGGACCGCTGCAGGGCAGAGAACCGCTGGGGGCCCTCGCTGAGACGGCAGAGGATCAGCAGCTTCCAGCGGCCGCGCACCACCCTCAGGGCCAGCTCCGCCGGACAGAGCTCGGAGCCGCCTGAGGGCTCGTGATCGGGATCGGGAAAGGAGGCGGTCACGGGTCTGGGTTACCGGCGGGTGCCCCAGGCACAACCCGGTGCGTTCTTGTCAGTCAGGGTGCGCGTCCGCCAGAGTCGCGCCATGACCCTAACAATCCCTTACGGCCCGGGGCATCCCCGCTCCAGCCGGTCGGTCACCACCCCATGAGCGACCTGTTCACCCCCCTGACCGTGGGCCCGATTGAGCTGCCCAACCGGGTGCTGATGGCTCCCCTCACCCGATGCCGGGCCGAGCCGGACCACGTTCCGGGGCCGCTGATGGCCACCTACTACCAGCAGCGGGCCAGCGCCGGCCTGCTGATCGCCGAAGCCACGATGGTGATGGAGGGCAACTCGGCCTTCTGGCACGAGCCCGGCATCCATTCGGCGGCCCAGGTGGCGGGCTGGCGGCTCACCACCGACGCGGTCCATGCCGCCGGTGGGCGCATCGTGCTGCAGATCTGGCACGGTGGGCGGGCCTGTCACCCCCTGCTCAACGGGGGGCGCCAGCCGGTGGCGCCGAGCCCGATCGCCATCACCGGCGACGAGGTGCACACCCCCGAGGGGAAACAGCCCTACGTGGTCCCCCGGGAACTGGCCGACGACGAACTGCCGGGAATCGTGGCGGGGTTCCGGCAGGCCACCCGCAACGCCATCGACGCCGGCTTCGACGGGGTCGAAGTGCATGGCGCCAACGGCTACCTGCTCGACGCCTTCCTGCGGGACGGCAGCAACCGGCGCCAGGGGCCCTACGGCGGACCGGTGGCCAACCGGGCCCGGCTGCTGCTGGAGGTGCTGGAGGCCGCCCGGGCCGAATCGCCCCTGGTGGGCCTGCGGATCTCACCGCTGAACGGCGACAACGCCATGGTCGACAGCGACCCCATCGGGCTGTCCGCCTGGCTGGCGGAGCGGCTGGAGCGCACGGGCCTGGATTACCTGCACGTGATGCGGGGGGACTTCCTCGGCCAGCAGCACGGCGATGTGCTCACCCCGATCCGGGCCGGCTTCAGCGGGGTGCTGGTGGGGAACATGGGCTACAGGGCCGAGGAAGCCAACGCCGCGATCACCGCCGGGCAGCTGGATGCGGTGGCCTTCGGCACGCCGTTCCTCGCCAACCCGGACCTGCCCGAACACCTGCGGCGCGGCGCGCCCCTGCAGGTGGCTGACCCGTCCACCTACTACACACCCGGTCCGGCCGGCTACACCGACTACCCCTTCCTGGAATCCGCCTGAGATGACCCCCGATCTTCTGGTGCTGAGTGCCAGCAACGGCGAGAACCTGAAACTCGCCGAGCGTTTCGCCGCCGCCGGCCGCGCCCGTGGCATGGCCGCCGAGGTGCTCGACCTCACCACCCTGTCCCTGCCGCTCTACAACCCCCGCACCCATGCGGCGTCCGGCCTTCCCGCCGAGGTGGAGGGGCTGAGCCGCCGGCTTGAGGCCGCGCCCCGCTGGGTGATCTGCGCCCCCGAGTACAACGGCTCCCTCCCGCCGGTGCTGACCAGCGCCATCGCCTGGCTCTCGGTCCAGGGGGAAGGATTCCGGACCCTGTTCAATGGCCGGCCGATCGCCATCGCCACCCATTCCGGCGGGCCCGGCGAGAAGGTGCTCGCCGTGCTGCGCATCCAGCTGGCCCACCTCGGGGCCCATGTGGTCGGACGCCAGCTTTCCTGCAACCGCCAGAACCCCGCCAAGGACAGCAGCATCGACGACATCGTTCACCGCCTCCAGCGGATGGACCTGATCCAACCCTGACGCCCCTCCCCCCATGACCCTTGTCTTCCGCCCTGCCGGAGAGCGGTTCCACAGCCAGCTCGACTGGCTGGACAGCTGGCACAGCTTCTCCTTCTCCCACCATCACGATCCGGCCTGGATGGGCTTCGGTCCGCTGCGCGTGATCAACGACGACACGATCGCCGCCGGCCGTGGCTTCGGCATGCATCCCCACCGGGACATGGAGATCGTCACGGTGATGGTGGACGGCCAGCTCAACCATCGCGACTCCATGGGCCACAGCGAGGTGCTCCGGGCCGGGGAGGTGCAGGCGATGAGTGCCGGCACCGGCGTGGTGCACAGCGAGATGAACCTGGGCGAAAGCCCCTGCCGGCTGCTGCAGATCTGGATCGAGCCGGATCGGGCGGGCCACCCGCCCGCCTATCGCCAGGAGCCGTTCCGGCTCCAGCCCGGCTGGACGCCGCTGCTGGATCCGGATGGACACCAGGGGGCCCTGGCCATCCACCGTCGGGTGCGGCTCTGGCGGGCCAGAGCCGGCGCGGGTGAGCGGCTGGAACTGGCCATCGCCTCTGACGCCAGCGGCTGGCTGCAGGTGATCGAGGGGGAGGGCTCGGCGTTCGGTCGGTCGCTGCAGCGGGGTGATGGTCTCGGCTTTGCGGCGGCCCCTGCGAACAGCCTCCAGGCCGGCCCCGACGGGGCGGACGTGCTGCTGTTCGAACTGCGCTGAGCAGACCCGGCGGGCCACGGCGGCCGCCGCCCCGGCACGGCCCCAGGATGGGGGGAACAGCGCGACGTCATGGCCCGTTTCCTGCTGCTCTTCAGGCCCCGGGTCTCCCTGCCGCCGACGGAGCTCATCGGACGGCTGGATCCCCTGGTGCTGCGGTTCCACGCCGACGTGGAACACCGCTCCCCCGCCCATCTCAGCGCCATCGTCCGGGGGGAGCACGAGACGCTGCGGCTGCAGCTGATCGCGGACGTCCAGGCCAAGGTGGATGGACCCGTGCTGGAACTGGTGCTGATGAGCCGGGAGGCCATGGGGGCCGGCGCGCCCCACACCAAGGCGCTGTTCGAGACCCTGGTGGCGATCGCCGCCGAGGTGATGCCCGACCTTGACCTGGTGTTTCGATCCGACAGGGACGGTGCGCTCCCTGACCGCAACTGAGAGAATCGACCGAATGCAGACGCTCTCACCAACTCCTGCCGCCCTCGCGGAGCTGCAGCCGCCCCGCGGCTATCGCGTGCTCGCCTGGCTCGGTCTGGCGGCCAACCTGCTGGCCCTGCCGCTGGGCCTGGCGGCGATCCTGCTCAGCAGCCTCTGGCGGACGGCCAATGTGGTCGTCTACACCAGTGCCGTGCTGCCGGCGGTGGCCCTGGGCGTGGTGGCCTGCGTCGCCCTGCTGAAGTGGCGCGTCTGGGGCCAGGTGCTGGCGATCGTGGCGCTGTCGCTGGATCTGGCGATCGAGATGGCCTACGGCATCGTGCGCCTGGCGCTGGTGGGTGAGGAACGGCTGCTGCTGGCGGTGGGCGCCCCGGTGGCCTGGGGGCTGACCCTGGCGGCCCTGGTGTTCTGGTGCCGGCCCGCGATCCGCTCCTACCTGCGCTGAGGGCGGCTCCAGGCCGGCGGGCAACCTGCCGTTCTGTATCAACAGCACCACCCATGGGGCAGGACACAAGGATTGGATACCCCCCAGCCGACCAACGCTGTTTCCATGCCCAGCCCCCAACGCTTCGCCGCCATTCAGGAGATTCACCAGCGCCCTCCGGTGGTGACCCCCCCCATCGAGTCGCTGGATGAGCTCTGGGCCAGCGACGTGTTCAGCCTGGCCAAAATGAAGGCGGCCCTGCCCAAGGACATCTTCAAGTCGGTGCAGCGCACCTTCAAGGAGAACGGCAAGCTCGACGTCTCGGTCGCCAACGTGGTGGCGCAGGCGATGAAGGAATGGGCCACCGGCCGCGGCGCCCTCTACTACGCCCACGTCTTCTATCCCCTCACCAACGCCACTGCCGAGAAGCACGACGGCTTCATCTCGGTTCAGGGTGACGGCTCGGTGATCACCGAGTTCACCGGCAAGGTGCTGGTGCAGGGCGAACCTGACGGCTCCTCGTTCCCCAGCGGCGGCATCCGCACCACCTTCGAGGCCCGCGGCTACACCGCCTGGGACATCACCAGCCCGGCCTTCCTGATGGAGACCCCCAACGGTCTCACTCTCTGCATCCCCACCGTCTTCATCTCCTGGACCGGCGAGGCCCTCGACAAGAAGACCCCCCTGCTGCGCTCCAACGCCGCCATGAACAAGCAGGCCCAGCGCCTGCTGCGGCTGCTCGGGGAAACCGAAGTGGCCCCGGTCAACTCCAGCTGCGGCGCCGAGCAGGAGTACTTCCTGGTCGACAGTGCCTATGTGCCCCTGCGTCCCGACCTGCTGCTGGCCGGTCGCACCCTGTTCGGCAAGCCCTCCGCCAAGGGCCAGCAGTTCGATGACCACTACTTCGGCGCCATCCCCCAGCGGGTTCAGGTGTACATGCAGGACGTGGAGCGCCAGCTCTACAAGCTGGGCATCCCCGCCAAGACCCGCCACAACGAGGTGGCCCCGGGCCAGTTCGAGATCACCCCGTTCTTCGAGGCGGCCAACGTGGCCACGGATCACCAGCAGCTGATCATGACCATTCTCAAGAGCACGGCACGTCGCCACGGCATGAACTGCCTGCTCCATGAGAAGCCCTTTGAAGGCATCAACGGCTCCGGCAAGCACGTCAACTGGTCGGTGGGCAACCCCACCCAGGGCAACCTGCTGGATCCCGGCAGCACCCCCCACGAGAACATGCAGTTCCTGCTGTTCTGCGGCGCCGTCATCCGCGGGGTGCACAAGTTCGGCCCCCTGATGCGGGCCGTGGTGGCCACCGCCGGCAACGACCACCGCCTCGGCGCCAACGAAGCTCCTCCGGCGATCATCTCCGTCTACCTGGGCAGCCAGCTCGAGGACGTCTTCCGCCAGATCAAGGAGGGAGACGTGAAGGGTTCCACCCATGCCGGCGTCATGCAGCTGGGCGTCGACACCCTGCCGGAATTCCCCAAGGATCCCGGCGACCGCAACCGCACCTCCCCCTTCGCCTTCACCGGCAACCGCTTCGAGTTCCGGGCCGTCGGCTCCAACCAGTCGGTGGCAGGTCCCCTTGTGGCCATGAACACGATCCTGGCCGACTCGCTTGCCTACGTGAGCGACCAGCTGGAGCAGAAGATGGCCGCCGGCGAAAGCCTGCCCGGAGCCGCCTTCTCCGTGCTCAAGCAGATCATGACCGACCACGGCAACGTGGTGTTCGGCGGCGACGGCTACTCCAGCGAATGGCACCGCATCGCCGTGGAGGAGCGGGGTCTCGAGAACCTGCCCACCACCGCCGATTCCCTGCCGGTGCTGCAGCGTCCTGAGGTCCGCGACCTCTTCGCCCAGCAGGGTGTGCTCACCCCCCTGGAGCTGGAGAGCCGCTTCGAGGTCTACGCCGAGCAGTACGTGCTGGCCATCGACGTGGAGGCCAAGCTGGCGGTGCAGATCGCCCAGACCCAGATCTACCCGGCCGCCATGCGCTATCTGGGTGAGCTGGCCAGCTCCCTGCAGCTGCAGACCTCCATGGGCCTGCAGGTGTCCCCGGAGACCCAGCACAAGGTCGCGTCCCTCAGCGCCAAGCTGATGGAACTGAGCGGTGCCCTCGAGAGCGCCATCAGCAACGCCCCCCACGGCACCATCGCCCACATGCGCTACTCCGCCGACACCCTGATGCCGCTGATGCACCAGCTGCGGGAGGCGGTCGATGGTCTCGAGGCCGTCGTGGACGACAACCTGTGGCCCCTGCCCTCCTACCAGGAGATGCTGTTCATCCGCTGAGCGCTCCCGTTCCGCTCCCACCTTCGGCAGCGGGGAGGGCCTTTGCGGGCCCTCCTTTTTTTGTCCCCCGGGGCCGGGCCCTCCAGCGGAACCTCACGATCTGCACGCTTGGTTCCCTTCGTCACAGTCGCTGCCCGAGCGGAGGTGCTGGAGTCGATGGATGAGCGTTCCCGCCGACCTCCCGGATCTCGACGAGCACTACGGCTCCTACTGCCGGGCCATGCGGATGCTGGTGCGGGAGGGCAAGAGTCTCAAGAACGTGCAGCGCACCGTCTGCTGGCTGCAGCTGGCCCGTCTGCACGACTGCCGTCCGGCCCGCTACCAGGAACCGGATGCCCTCTATCTGAGGCTGTGTCGCGAAGGCGGGGCCGCCCGTGGGGCGACCTCAAAGCGCTGAGCGCCGGAGGGCGACGACGGCGAACCTTTCCAGGATTCGGTCGCATCGGCCACTGACAGGCACCCCTGGAGCGAACGATGACAGGTGTTCCCATGCTTGCGACGTTTTGTCCATGGACGCACCTACGGCCTTCGCCGCGGTGGCTCTCGCCGCCGTCTCCTGGGACGGGGCCCTCACCATGGCGGGCACACGGGCCCTTCGCCATGCCCTCGACTACCGCGCCCCCTTCAAGGGAAGGAGCGACAAGGAGATGATCAGCCTGATGGACACGCTGCTCCAAGGCCTGCGGGCCAAGGGAGCCATCGGCCTGATGGAGGAGGCGGCCGCGGTGCTGGACGACCGGCAGCGGCACACCGCCTATGCGGTGGCGGCCGAGATCATGCGCTCCGACGGTCCCCTGCAGGACCAGGAGCAGACGATCCTCGCCGACCTGGCCAGCACCCTGCGCCTCGATCCGGAGGAGACCACCAAGGTCCTCGAGGTGATGGACGTCCTCCATGCCAGCATCCTGGAGCCCGCCGTGAGCGCATGAGTTCCGACCCCGCCGGCCTCCGCATCGCCGTGGTGGGGGCCGGCAGTTCCGGCCTGCTGCTCGCCCTGATGCTGCAGCGCCAGGGCCACCGTGTCTGGCTGTTCGAGCGCTCCGGGCGACTGCGCACCGAGGGCTGCGGCATCCTGCTGGTGAAGAGCGGTGTGGAGGCGGTGGCGGCGGCGGCCGTTCCGGGCCTGCTCGACGACCTGCTGGCGGGGGGCCACCCCGTGCAGCGGTTCGTGTTCCGCAACCTCAGGGGCGATCTGATTGAAGCCAGCCCGGCGGAACGGGAGGCCGGAGCGCTGCCCTCCCTGTTGATCCACCGCCGCGCCATCCTCGACGCCCTCTGGGGCCATCTCGATGCCGACGGCTTCCACGGCGACCACGCGCTCGTCAGCTGGAGCCAGGACGAGAACGGCGTTGTGGCCCGCTTCGCCGATGGCCGCCAATGGACGGGCGATCTGCTGGTGGGGGCCGATGGGATCTTCTCCCGGGTGGCGGCCCTGCTCTGTCCCGAGCGGCGCCTGCAGTACCTGGGGGACAGGGTCTGGCGGGGGGTGGTGACGGACGCGGCCTTCTGCACCGACGGGGATTTCTTCGTCTATGCCCGGGGCCGGGGCATCTACGCCAATTTCTTCGATCTGGGCCCCGACGGGGAGGGCCGTGGGCGCACCCACTGGGGCTTCTTCCAGGAGGAGGAGCTCCCGGAGGACCGGGAGACCCGCCAGAGGCTGCTGGAGGAGGGGGTGCCCGCCGACGCCCTGGCCAAGCTTCCCGCCGATGCGGCCGCCGTGATCGCCGCCACGGCCCCGGAGGGGGTGGTGGCGAACTGGTCGTTCGACATCGATCCCCTGCCCGCCCTCGTCGACGGGCGGGTGGCCCTGATCGGCGACGCCGCCCACGCCATGAGCTCCTCCCAGGCACGTGGCATGACGGCGGGGCTGGAGGATGCGGTGGCCCTGGCGGCACGGCTGGCGCCCGGCGCCGCCCCCACCCCGCAGCTGGCGCTGCAGGCCTACCAGCAGGAGCGGCTTCCGGTCGTCCACCGTTATCAGGAACGCAGCCGCCAGGTCAGTCATCGCACGGGCCGGAAGCGCCCGCCGAGCCGACAGACCGCCGGGACCCGGTAGCGGAGCAACACCGAAAGATGTTGTGAAGGTGACAGTTCGGATCTGGCACAGGCGCCAGAATGCCACTCCTGTATACGAGGCAAGACGTGGCGATCTCCTTACCTCAGTCCTCCCGCTCCCGCAGCACCGCCCAGACGCGCAGCAACGTCCAGACGTGCCGCACCTACCGGCTGGTGGATCAGCAGGGTGATCCCCATCCCATCCTCGACGACCTCTACGACTCCCTCGATGCCGCCTGGAGTGAGGCGCTCAACTGGTGGCAGGAGGAGTTCGGCCCCGTCCAGGGTCCCGTCGGCATCGGCGTGGAGGTGAGCACCCTGAGCGGCGAATGGCGCACCCTCCGTTATCCCGGCAGCTGAATACCCCGGCAGGGCCAGGGGCCTCAGAGCAGCTCCCGCGGCGTCAGGCCACCGTCACCCCCTTCCAGAACGCCACCCGACCGCGGATGTTGCTGGCCGCTTCCTTCGGCTCCGGGTAGTACCAGACGGCGTTGGCATTCTCCTTGCCATCCACGATCAGGTTGTAATAGTGCGCCTCTCCCTTCCAGCCGCAGAAGGAGCGGTGGCTGGAAGGCTGGATGCAGGCTGGATCAAGGGCATCGGCGGGGAAGTAGGCGTTGCCTTCCACCGTCACGATGTCGTCACTGCTGGCGATCACCTTTCCGTTCCAGCTGGCCTGCATCGTGGTCGTCCTCAGGGTGCTCCATCTTGGCGCCTGCCCAATGCCTGCGGCCGATCGCTCACCACTCATTGGGCTGGTAGATCCGCAGGGTCCCCACCCCCACCGGGCTGGCCACCGGCTCGGGGCCGGCCGGGATCGCCGTCACCTGGAACAGGTAGGTGTCGGCCTGGACGGGGTTGAACCAGGGCCGCAGCGACACCGTGACCGTCGCGCCAGGAGGCACGGGCTCCGGGAAGCTGAGGCTGAAGCGCCGGGCGGCAGGATCGAACGCGGCCTCCACCGGGATGCGGCGCCCCTCGCGGCGGGGCACACCGAGAAAGGCACGGGTGCGCTCGACGGCAAAGGGGAACTGCCAGTCGGCACCACGGGTCTGCTGGATGGTCATGCCGCCGAGGGAGGCCCCCGCCCGCTCGTCGAGGCTGAGGGTGAAGAAGTACTCCGCCGGCGACTGGCCCACGTTGGTGGTGTAGCTGGTGAGGGTCACCTTCCACGGAGCCCGCACGAACTGGGTGCGGCCGCCCAGCTCCAGGGCTCTAGCGGCGGGAGCAGCGGCCGCCAGGGCCAGGGTCAGCGCCGCCAGCGGCGGCACCATCCCGCCGAGGCCCTGAGGGAGTCGCTGACGGAGACCCTCACCGAGGCCCAGGCGGCGGACGTCCAGGGGAGCGTGAACCGAAACGCCTGCCATGGCCTGCACCCGCATCGATACCAACGCTAGGAGCCAGCGCCGATGGGGCGGCCCGCGGCGGCAAGGAAGGGGGACGGATCCTGGTCGCGGCGATGCTGCACCGGGATCGGTTCCCCCGCCGCCAGGGGATCGGCCGGATCGAGGCGGGCGGTGGCCTCCAGGGAGCGACGCAGCAGGCGGGCCGCGTGCAGCGGCATGTCCCTGGGCACGCTGATGCGATCGCGCAGGTAGCGCAGGCCAGGGGCCGAACCGGGGGGCGGCGGGCAATCCTGGCCCGTGATCAGCCGGGTGAGGGCGCAGCGCAACGGCCGCTCGAAGCCATCGGATCCGAGGGGATTGCGCGCCAGGAGGGGTCCCCGGTGCCGGAGCACCCGGGCCAGGGCCACGGAGGCCGCGTCGGCCGGCTCGCTCTGGCTGGTTTCGGGATCGGGGCCGGGTGGGGACACGATCGGCCAGGGGCCGGCATCGATGCGGTCAGCCAGATGCTGCTGTGCGCCGCTGCCGCTGGCATGGCAGCCGCCCATCTGGGGAGGCAGGTCATGGGCGTGGGTGTGGAAGTCGCTCTGGGTGCCGAGGTAGGTGGAGCGCTGCTCGAGGGCCCGGAACCAGCGATCGATGGCGGGGTGGCGCTCCCTCAGCAGGTAGCCCTTGTAGTAGGCCAGGCTGGCGTTCATGCGCTCGACGTAGGGCACGAAGATCAGGTCCACCGTGCCCAGGTCACCGGTCAGGAACGGTCCCGGCTCCGCCTCGAGGGCGGCCGCGAACTGCGCGGCCCAACGGTCGAAGCCCTCCCGGCCCCGGGCCTCCTCGGCGGCCCCCCGAGACGGGACGCAGAGCCACTGGCACCAGGCCCGGAACAGCTGACGCTCCAGCTGGCGCAGCGGCAAGGCCCGGGACGACTGGATCGCCTCCCCCAGGGGGCCGAAGCTTGCCTCGAGCGCTTCGAGGATCTGGTCGCTTTCGGTGATCAGACGACCATCGAGCTCGAGGGCCGGCAGCATGCCGCTGGGCACCCGCTTGGTGTACCAGGGCTCCTTGCGCCCGTAGCAGAACATCGTCACCTTGCAGATCCGGTGGGGAACCTGCTTCTCCTCCAGCCACAGCCAGACCTTCTGGCAGTAGGGGCACCAGGCGTGGTGGTCGCGGTACAGGGTCACGCGGACCTCCGCCTCCGGACGGCCGAACAGCCGCAGCAGGGCCTGGGGGCTGGTGGGACCCGACGATGACTCGCCCGGCGTCGGCGCGGCCGCAAGGGCCAGCGCACCCCATTCCATCGGCTCGGGAGGCATGCGTGCGGAGCTGGCCATGCAGCCGCGAAGGGGCCAATCACCCTAGTCAAGCTGCCAGAGGCGCGTCATCCGGAGTGCTCGCACCCCCCGGGCCGGCGAATCTATGGTTCCTATCTCCCACGCTCCAGAGCAGTTCCCATGTTCGACGCCTTCACCAAGCTCGTCGCCCAGGCCGACGCCCGCGGCGAATTCCTCAGCCCCGGCCAGATCGACGCCCTGGGTGCGATGGTGGCCGAGAGCAACAAGCGGATGGACACGGTCAACCGCATCACCTCAAACGCCTCCAAGATCGTCACCAACGCCGCCCGCGACCTGTTCGACCAGCAGCCCGCCCTGATCGCCCCCGGCGGTAACGCCTACACCCACCGCCGCATGGCCGCCTGCCTGCGCGACATGGAGATCGTTCTGCGCTACATCACCTACGCGATCTTCACCGGCGACGCCTCCGTGCTCGAGGACCGCTGCCTCAACGGCCTCCGTGAGACCTACCTGGCCCTGGGCGTGCCCGGTGCCTCCGTGGCCGAAGGCATCCGCAAGATGAAGGATGCCGCCATCGCCATCGCCAACGACCGCAACGGCATCACCCCCGGTGACTGCTCCGCCCTGATGTCCGAGGTGGGCACCTATTTCGACCGCGCCGCCGCCGCCGTCGCCTGAGTCGAGCCCAGCCTCCGCCGCGACCATCCCGCCGGGGCCCAGCCCCGGCTTTTTTGTGACCGTTCGCTCGCCGGATGGGCTGTTTGTGCGTTTCGCTACACAGTCATCCATCCCTTGCGTTGAGGGTGATTTCGGCTTGTTCCAGGGTGTCCTCTCCTCCGATGCATGGATCACCAATGGATGCCGCCTTGCCGTCCGCACTGACGAGCTTGGATCGCCTCCCCAGCCCCACTCCATGGGGGCTTCCGGATCATCGGATCAGGGGAATCGCCCCCCTCCTGCAGGTGCTGCGGGCCCGCATCGGAGCTGCACTGGTCAGCCCGGTCCGCACGGCCCTCTTCACGGGCGTCGTTCTGATCGAGCTCATCGCCGTTCTGTGGATGGTGCCGGGGTCCGGCTCTGCCCTCGGCGTCTGCAGCGGTGCCATCGCCGGGTTGGTGGGGATCTTCCCGTCGGCAGGCTTTGGCTAGATGGACGCTTCGATTCCGATCCACGTCCTCACGGCGACGTCCTGCTTCCTGGTGGTGAGCATCAAGTCGCAGACGCAGATCGACCTCTCGATCGACACCTTCATGCTCCACGGCGTGGGCAGCACCATGGCTGGGATGCTGACGGCGATTCTCGCCTCAAGGGCCCTTGTGCCCGGGGATTACTTCCCCTTGTCGGCCAAGATCCTTGAGGAATCAGGACACTTCGGCCCTTTCATCCCCCAGCAGCACGCCGTTATCCTCACCTATGGATTTGTCGCGCTGGGTACGGCTATCATTCTCTGGATTCTCGGTGACCTGATGCCCCTTCGCATCAGCATTGAAGAGGAAGAGCGCGGTCTCGACTTCGTGACTCACGGGGAAGAGGCGTACGATCCAATGACCAACTGACGACCAAACCTTCCATGAAAATGATCACGGCCATGGTCCGCCCCTCCAAGGTGGATGCCATCAAGACAGCCCTCGTTGCCCTTGACATCATCGGCATGACGGTCACCGACTCCCGTGGATTCGGTCGCCAGAAGGGCCAGGTCGAGCGCTACCGGGGAACGGAGTTCACCGTCGAGTTCCTGCCCAAGGCGAGGATCGAGATCGTCGTCCCCACCGCCAAGCTGGACGCGGCGATCGCCGCAATCACCGAAGCGGCCCACACCGGTGAAATCGGTGACGGCAAGCTCTTCGTCACCCCGGTCGAATCGGTGATCCGGATCCGCACCGGCGAATCCGGCGAATCCACCCTCTGAGCAGCGACGCCGACACCGGCGCGTCCCCACCCGGAGCTGGCCAACGCGGTCAGCTCCTTTTTTGTGGGCTCCTGACGGCTCCTGAGCCATCCCGCTGGCCTTCCCCGTCCTGGCCAGCCGCCCAAACCATCCGCCAGGATTTCCAGACCCGCCGCCGGCGCCGGCCATGGAGCAGTCCCGCACCCTGCTGATCAGCGGCGCCAGTCGGGGCATCGGCCGGGCGATCGCGGAACGGGCCCTGGCGGATGGCCACCGGCTCAGCCTCGGCCTGCGGGATCCCGCCGCTCTCCCGGACGGTCCGCTCCGGGAGGCCGCCTGCCGGAGCGAGCGGTTGGTCGTCCATCCCTACGACGCCCGCGACCCCGGCCAAGCGACAGCCTGGGTGGAGGCGACCCTCGCCCACTTCGGCGCCATCGACGGGGTGATCCACTGCGCCGGCCTCTTCTCCCGGGTGGGCCTGCTGTTCGACCCGGGCGGCGAAGGGGAGATCGAGGACCTCTGGCGCGTCAATCTGATGGGTCCCTGGTGGCTCACCCGGGCCGCCTGGCCGGCGCTGGTGGCCAGCGGCGACGGCCGGGTGATCACCCTGGTGTCGATGAGCGGCCAGCGGGTGAAGGGGGCCCTGGCGGCCTATCCCTGCAGCAAGTTCGCCCTGATGGCCCTGTGCCAGTCGATGCGCAACGAGGGCTGGGACGCCGGCATCCGGGTGACGGCGATCTGCCCAGGCTGGGTCAACACCGCCATGGCCTCCCAGGTGACGGCCCTGCCCGCCGACGCCATGACCCAGCCCGAGGACCTGGCCGCCCTCACCGCCCAGCTGCTGCGACTGCCCGCCAGCGCCGTGCCCTTCGAGCTGAAGATCAACTGCGTGCTGGAACCCTGCTGAAGGCGCTCAGATCAGCCGCGAGCCGGAGGCCGTCTGGCGCTGGGAGGGATCGAACACGGCCGCGACGGTGCGGATCAGCCAGCGGCCCGAGGCGGTCACCTCCACCAGGCCCAGGCCATCGGCCTGGCTGAGCCGCACCAGACCGTCGGCGGCCAGGTCCTCAAGGGCGGCCCACTCGGCGGCGTAGCGCTCCGGATCGATCGCCACCCGGAAATGGCACATCACCTGGCGGATCAGCTCCCGCCGCTCCAGCACCTCCGGATCACTCACCACCAGCCCCCGCTCCACCGGCAGCTGGCCGGCGGCGATGCTGGCGGCATAGGCCTTGAGATCCCGCTGGTTCTGGCTGAAGAGACCGGGGAACTGGCTGATCGCCGTGGGGCCCACCCCCAGCAGCTCCAGCTCCCCGCCGGTGGTGTAGCCCTGGAAGTTGCGGTGCAGGCGCCCCTCTCTGGCCGCCACGGCCAGGCTGTCGCCGGAGAGGGCGTAGTGATCCATGCCGATGGCGTCGTAGCCGCACCCGCCCAGGCGGGCGGCGGCACGCTCCAGCATCTGCAGCCGCTGGCGCTGGCTGGGCAGATCCTCGGCGGCGATCTTGCGCTGCAGGGGCAGCTGCTCGGGGAGGTAGGCGAAGGAGAACAGGGACACCCGGTCGGGGCGCAGGTCCTGCACCAGGGCCAGGGTGGCGTCGAACCGCTCCGGCGTCTGCAGCGGCAGACCGCAGATCAGATCGACGTTGACACTGGCGAAACCCGCCTCCCGCATCCAGACCATGGCCCGGCGCAGCTGGTCCACGGGCACCACCCGGTTCACCGCCTGCTGCACCAGGGGGTCGGCATCCTGGATGCCGAAGCTGATCCGGGAGAAGCCCAGGCGGCGCAGCTCCATCACATCCTCCCGGCTGAGGGTCTCCGGATTCACCTCAATCGAGGCCTCCAGATCGCTGGCCAGATCGAAGTGGCGCTCGATCAGCCCCCAGAGCCGCCGTCGCTCGGGAATCGTCAGGTAGTTGGGAGTCCCCCCGCCCCAGTGCAGCTGGGCCAGGCGGCGGCGCTGGGCGGAGTGGCGGCTGATCAGCTCCAGTTCCGCGGCCAGGGCGTCCAGGTAGGGATCCACCACCTTCGAGCCGGCGCCGGTGGTGATGCGGTTGCAGCCGCAGAACCAGCAGGCGTTGCGGCAAAAGGGCACGTGGACGTAAAGCGACAGCGGCGCGTCGGTGGGGCGGGCCAGCTGGGCCTCCAGATCGGCCGAGCCGACGCCCCCGTGGAACGCCGCGGCCGTCGGATAGCTCGTGTAGCGGGGCACGGGCCGGTCGTGCTTGAGCAGCAGGTCGATCGGGGTGGTGGGACGTGGGGAAACGGTGGCCGCAGGGGTCATGGGAAGGGGATGGGGATGGGGGCTGGAGG
>NZ_JAYGIA010000046.1:0-15181 GCF_034931165.1 Synechococcus sp. BA-124 BA4
CAGCGGCGGCGCAGGCGGCTTCTCCGGCCAGGGGCCGCTGCTCCAGCAGGCTCACGAAACAGCGTTGCTGATCGTCGAGCTGGAGGGCCCGGTGGGCGCTCCAGAGCCGCTGCCCGGGATCCCCATGGCGATCGAGCCAGGCCCGGCGCCGACAGCGCAGCCAGCTGCGCAGCAACCGGTCGGTCACCAGCCGGTTGGACGGTTCAGCGGGCATGCCAGCAGGCTACGGCGGGCAGTGGTCTGCCGCCAGGCCGGCACCTGCTCCAACCCAGGCCGGCCGGACTGCTGCTACGAGCTACTGAACCCCGCTCCCCCCATGGCTTCTGCCCCCCTGCCCCTGGAGCCCAGTCCCATCCGTTTCGGCACCGACGGCTGGCGCGGCATCCTCGGCGTCGATGTGACCCTGGAGCGCCTGCTGGTGGTGGCCGCGGCCGCGGCCCGCGAACTGGAGCGCGCCGCCCCGCCTGAACTCACGAGCCGCGAGGTGGTGATCGGCTACGACCGCCGCTTTCTGGCACCGGAGCTGGCCGAAGCCATCGCCAGCGCCGTGCGCGGCGCCGATCTCGAGCCGGTGCTCACGGATTCAGCCGTGCCGACACCCGCCTGCAGCTGGGCCGTGGTGGAACGGAACGCCCTCGGGGCCCTGGTGATCACCGCCAGCCACAACCCTCCCGAATGGATCGGCCTGAAGATCAAGGGTCATTTCGGCGGCTCGGTGGAGGAGGCCTTCACCGCCGATGTGGAGAAGCGCCTGGAGGCGGGGGGCATCACCGTGCCGATCCCCGGCGACACCCCACGCTTCGATGGCTGGGGCGGCTACCTGGCGGGCCTGCGCCAGCTGGTCGACACCGGCGCCCTGCGCCGGGGGCTGGAGACCATGGGGCTGCGGGTGATCGTCGATCCCATGCACGGGTCTGCGGCCGGAGGGCTGCCGGCCCTGCTGGGAGTCCCCTCAGGAACCGCCGAAGGAGCCGCTGACGGGTCCGGCGATGCGTGCATCGAGGAGATCCGCTCCTGGCGTGATCCGCTCTTCGGTGGCAACCCGCCCGAGCCCCTGGCTCCCTACCTGGAGGAGCTGATCGACGCGGTGCGGGCCAGCGGCGAGGCCGGCCGGCCGGCGGTGGGGATCGTCTTCGATGGCGACGGCGACCGCATCGCCGCCATCGATGAGCGCGGCCGCTACTGCAGCACCCAGCTGCTGATGCCGCTGCTGATCGATCACCTGGCCAGGGCCCGGGCCCTGCCGGGTGCGGTCGTCAAGACCGTCAGCGGCTCCGACCTGATGCAACTGGTGGCGGAGGGGCTGGGACGGCCGGTGATCGAGAAGCCGGTGGGGTTCAAGTACATCGCCAGCGAGATGCTCGCCGGCGGGGTGCTGGTGGGCGGCGAGGAATCGGGCGGGGTGGGCTTCGGCCTGCACCTGCCCGAGAGGGATGCCCTCTTCGCCGCCCTGCTGGTGCTGGAAGCCCTTGTGGAGGGCGGCCTGCCTCTGGGTGAGCGCCTCGACCGCCTGCAGACCGACCACGGTGGGGGCAGCGCCTACGACCGGCTCGACCTGCGCCTGCGCGACATGGCCAGCCGGCAACGGCTGGAGCGCCAGCTGGCCCAGGAGCCCCCCACCAGCGTGGCCGGCTGGCCGGTGCTGGAGGTGGTGGGCACCGATGGGGTGAAGCTGCGCCTTGGCGACAGCCACTGGCTGATGCTGCGCTTCTCGGGCACCGAACCGCTGCTGCGCCTCTACAGCGAGGCCCCGAGCGGGGAGCGGGTGAGCGAGATCCTGGCGTGGGCCCGCCAGTTCGCGGAAGCGGCATGAACGCCCCCGCCCAGGCGGCCACCCCTAGGGTGCTGGTGATCGCCAGCGGCAACCCCGGCAAGATCAGGGAATTCACGGCCCTGCTGGCCACGGAGGGCCCGGAGCTGGATCTGGAGGTGCGCGGACAGCCCCCGGGCCTGGAGGTGGAGGAGACCGGGGACAGCTTTGCCGCCAACGCCCGTCTCAAAGCCGAAGCCGTGGCACGGATCACGGGGCACTGGGCCCTGGCCGATGATTCGGGGCTGAGTGTGGAGGCCCTCGGCGGTGCCCCCGGCATCCACTCCGCCCGCTATGCCCCCACCGATCCCGAGCGCATCGCCCGGCTGCTGGAGGCCCTGGAGGGGGAATCCAACCGTCGGGCCCGGTTCACGGCAGCCCTGGCCCTGGCTGACCCCAGCGGCCAGACGGTGCTGGAGGTGGAGGGCGTCTGCACGGGTGAGATCCTCAACGCCCCCTGCGGGGAGGGGGGGTTCGGCTACGACCCAGTGTTCCTGGTGCCTGAAGTGGGGCTGAGCTTTGCCCAGATGGCCCCCGAGCTCAAGCGGCGCGTAGGCCATCGCGGCCGTGCCCTGGAAGCCCTGCTGCCGCCCCTGCGGCGGCTGTTCGCGGACGCCGGCAGGAGAACGGTGTGCTGACGCGGGTCCTGACGACGGTTGCTGGAAGCCTGCTGAGCCTGACGATGACGTTCCCTGTGGCGCCCGCCATGGCCAGTCAGGCCTCCACCGCCGGAGCCGCAGAGCCCCTTCCCTCCTGGCGGGACGGTGCCACCCGATCGCGGATCCTGGCTTTCGTCGCCAGCGTCAGCCAGCCGGGAGGGGAGAGCTATCTGCCGCCCGAGGAACGCATCGCCGTCTTCGACAACGACGGCACGCTCTGGTCGGAGCAGCCGATGTACGTGCAGCTGGCCTTCGCGATCGAGCGAGCCCGCGCCATGGTGGCCCAGCAGCCCGGACTCGCGGCCAATCCGGTCATCGCCGCGGCAGCCGCGGCCGGCAACGGGGAGGCCGTGCTCACCATGGGCATCAAGGGTCTGCTGGATCTGGTGGGGATCACCCATGCCGGCATGAGCACGGATGTGTTCCGCGATCTGGTGCGCGAGTGGCTGGACAGCGCCTGTCACCCAACCCTGAAGCGGCCTTACACCGCCCTGACCTACCAACCGATGCGGGAGCTGCTCGAGCATCTGCGCGCCAATGGCTTCCGCACCTACATCGTTTCGGCCGGCGGCGTGGAGTTCATGCGGGTGTTCGCCGAGGAGGCCTACGGAATCCCCCCGGAGCAGGTGATCGGCTCCAGCGTCGTCACCACCTACGCCCTGCGCGGCGGTCTGCCGGTGCTCCTGCGCGAGAGCGAGGTCCAGACGGTCGCCGATCGGGCCATGAAGCCGATCCTGATCGAGCAGCTGATCGGTCGCAGGCCGATCGCCGCTTTCGGCAACTCCGACGGGGATCTGGAGATGCTGGAGTGGACCACCAGCCTGCCGGGCCCACGTCTGGGGGTGATCGTCCACCACGATGACCCCGAACGGGAGGTGGCCTACGACCGCCAGTCCGCCTTCGGCCATCTCGATCGGGCCTTGAGCGAGGCACCCCGGCGGGGCTGGACGGTGGTGAGCATGCGCGACGACTGGGCCAGCGTGTTCACGACCCCTTCTGCGGCAACGGGATCAGCAGGGGGAGTGGTCGACCGCTGCGCCGCGCCGCCGGCCGGCGAACCCAGGGCTGCGGGCGAACGTGGCGCTGGGGAGCTCCCCGAACAACCGGCGGTAATCCCGGGCGAAATGCCCCGGATTGAGGAAGCCCCAGGAGGCCGCCAGCCCTGAGATCGTGGCGTCCCCCGGCTGGGCCTCCAGCAGCCCACGGCGAACGCCATGGAGCCGCTGCAGCTTGAAGTAGGCCATCGGGCCCATGCCCAGGTGCTCCTGGAACCCCTGGATCACGGTGCGGCGGCCGACATACACCTGACGGCAGAGACTCCCCAGGCTGATCGGTTCCAGGGGATTCTCCTCCGCCCAGCGTTGCAACTGCTTGACCAGTTCGATCCGTGCCGGCGGGCGTTCGGGGCAGCCCCGTTGTCTGAGGCCCTGCTCCAGAACGTCCACGAGCAGAGGGACCAGACCGTCTCCACCTCCCTCCGGGTCTGACGACGTCGCGGCCATGACCGGGGATGCGGATGCCTCCGCCTGGAACGACAACTGGTTGAGCAACCAGCGCTGCAGGGGCTCGCGGCTGGTGTCATCGATGGGCAGAACATTGAAGCGGAAGGGCTCCGATTCCAGATCAAGACTCCCCTGACCGCTGCTCCAGCCCGTCAGCATGCCGGGGTTCAGCATCACCACGGCCAGGTCCATCCGCTCGGGAGTGGAGAGGTGGACGTCCTTCTGGGGATCGAGGCCGAACAACACATCGGCACCGATGGCCGTGCCGTGGGCCCGCAGGGGTGGAGCGTTGCGGTCGGGCAACAGGGACAGCGCGATCATCCGCCGGTCCCGTGGTTTGCCGCCCGTCACGTGCAAACAGCGGTTGGCCTGAAGCCGCAGCAACCGCAGCGGCCCAAGCTGGCGGGTGATCAGGTTGCCGCTGAGGCGGCCGTTGGAGAGCTGGAGCAGGCGCAGATCCAGTCCCGCCTCCCGCAGTTGGATTTCCAGCTCTTCGACAGCCTCGAACCTCTGGAGCGGAGCCATCGCCGCTTGCACTTTTTGAGTGGCCCCACCCTGCCATGGGCGCCAGTTTGTAGGTGAGTTCATCAGCGTGCCGGGCCTGGATCCGTCTCCAGCCCCATGCCCGCGTCCTCAACCCCCTCCACCTCTCATGCCCAACGGACAACCCAACATCCTCATCCTCTGGGGAGATGACATCGGCCAGAGCAACCTCAGTTGCTACAGCGATGGGCTGATGGGCTATCAGACCCCCAACATCGACCGCGTCGCCAAGGAGGGCGGCCGCTTCATCCACTACTACGCCGAGCAGAGCTGCACCGCCGGCCGGGCCGCCTTCATCTCCGGCCAGAGCGTGTTCCGCACCGGTCTGAGCAAGGTGGGGCTGCCAGGAGCCGAGCTGGGCTATCGCCCCGAGGACCCCACCATCGCCGAGCTGCTCAAACCGCTGGGTTACCGCACCGGCCAGTTCGGCAAGAACCACTTCGGCGACCGCGACGAGCATCTGCCGACGATGCACGGCTTCGATGAGTTCTTCGGCAACCTGTACCACCTCAATGCCGAGGAGGAGCCGGAGCTGCGTGATTATCCCAAGCCGGAAGACTTCCCCGATTTCAAGAAGAACTTCGGCCCCCGCGGTGTGCTGCACTGCTGGGCCAATGGCGACGGCACCCAGCGCATCGAGAACACCGGCCCGCTCACCAAGAAGCGCATGGAAACCGCTGATGAAGAGTTCATCAAGGAGGCCAAGCGCTTCATTGGCGACGCAGTGGCCTCCGGTGAACCGTTCTTCGTGTGGTTCAACACCACCCACATGCACTTCCGCACCCACGCGCGGCCCCAGGACATCGGCCAGTCGGGGCGATGGCAGTCGGAGTATCACGACGTGATGATCTATCACGACAACTGCATCGGTCAGATGCTCGATCTGCTCGATGAGCTGGGTGTCACCGATGACACGATCGTGATGTACAGCACCGACAACGGGCCGCACATGAACAGCTGGCCCGATGCCGGCATGACCCCCTTCCGCAACGAGAAGAACTCCAACTGGGAAGGGGCCTACCGGGTGCCCGCCCTGGTGCGCTGGCCCGGCAAGATCGCTCCGGGAACTCTGTTCACGGAGATCGTGAGCCATCTCGACTGGCTGCCCACCCTGCTGGCGGCGGCGGGGGAACCGGAGATCAAGGAGAAGTTGCTCACCGGCCATCAGGTGGGACGCAAGACCTTCAAGATCCATCTCGACGGCTACAACATGCTCGACTACTGGACGGGCAAGGCCGACAAGAGCCCACGGATCGAGTTCTTCTACTTCTCCGACGACGGCGACCTCACCGGCCTGCGCTACGACAATTTCAAGGTCGTGTTCATGGAGCAGCGGGCCACCGGCACGCTGCAGGTGTGGGCCGAGCCCTTCACGCCGCTGCGGGTTCCCAAGATCTTCAACCTCAAGACCGACCCCTACGAGCGGGCCGACATCACCTCCAACACCTACTGGGACTGGATGCTGGATCACGCCTTCATGCTGGTGCCGGCCCAGACGATCGTGGGGCGGTTCCTGGCCACGTTCCAGGAGTATCCGCCCCGCCAGAAGGCCGCCAGCTTCTCGCTCGAGGAGGTGATGGAGAAGATGACCGCCGCGGCGAGCGGCGGCGGCTGAGGAACGCATCGCTGCGCAGAGTCGCCATGGCCCTGGATCGCTCACCTGCCCCGGCCCTCCGGCCGGGGCGCCCACCGGCGCGGGACATGGCCTGGATCCCCGGGGGCACGTTCACCATGGGCTCCGACCACCACTACCCGGAGGAGGCTCCGGCCCACCGGGTGGTGGTGGAGGGCTTCTGGATCGACCGCTCACCGGTCACCAATGCCCAGTTCCGCAAGTTCGTGAAGGCCACGGGTCACGTGACCCTGGCCGAGCGGCCGGCGGATCCGGCCGCCTACCCCGATGCCCTGCCGGAGCTTCTGGCTCCGGCCTCGATCGTGTTCGTGCCACCGCCCGGACCGATCGGCACGGGCGACCCCTACCGCTGGTGGCAGTACCTGAGCGGGGCGAACTGGCGCCACCCCGAAGGACCCGGCAGCTCGATCAGGAGCCGCGAGCACCATCCTGTGGTGCATGTGGCCCATGAGGATGCCGTCGCCTACGCCACCTGGGCCGGCAAGCAGCTGCCCAGCGAAGCGGAATGGGAGCGGGCCGCCCGGGGCGGCGTGGAGGGGACTGAGTTCGCCTGGGGGGAGGAGCTCCACCCCGGCGGCCGGCCCATGGCCAACACCTTTCAGGGGGACTTCCCCCATCACAACAGCCTGCTCGACGGCTGGGAGCGCACCTCGCCGGTGGGAGCCTTTCCGCCGAACGGCTACGGCCTGCTCGACATGATCGGCAATGTGTGGGAGTGGACCGACGACTGGTACGCCGGCCACGGCGCCACCGTGGCGGCCCACAAGCAGGCCGGGGGTTGCTGCACGATCGAGTCCCCTCGCGGGGCCTCGCGGCAGGAGAGCATCGACACCGCCTCCCAGCACGGCACCATCCCGCGCAAGGTGGTCAAGGGCGGCTCGTTTCTCTGCGCTCCCAGCTACTGCCGCCGCTACCGCCCTGCCGCCCGCATGGCCCAGGGGATCGACACCTCCACCTGTCACATGGGTTTTCGATGCATCGTGAGGAGCTGAACCATGGCTGTTGAAACCCTGAACAGCTGGCTGGAGGGCATGGCCGGTGGCCTGCGCTTTCTTCTGGAGGGTGTGTCCGTGGTGTGCGTGGCCGTGGGCTTCCTGGCCACCCTGGGCGAATCCCTGCGTCTTCGCGGCAGAGGCCAGCCCCAGGGACAGCGCTTCAACAGCATCCGGCTGCGCTTCGGCAGCTGGCTGTCGATGGCGCTGGAATTCCAGCTGGCCGCCGACATCGTGGCCACCACCACGGCGCCCTCGAATGAGAATCTGATCAAACTGGCGGTGGTGGCCGTGATCCGGACCTTCCTCAATGTCTTCCTGGGCCGGGAGGTTGAGGCGGAACAGAAACTGGAGGATGCCAGGCGCGAGCGGATGGCCCACCTGGCCACCACGGCGGGCTGATGAGAATCCTCAACTGATGGGAAACCTCAACAACGAGCTGGCCAAGGAGCGCAACCGGGCGGCCGCCGAGCGCACGATGATGGCCTGGATCCGCACCTGCCTGTCGCTGATCAGTTTCGGCTTCGGTCTCGACAAGATCATCGGTGCGATCAACCGCAGCCGCTTCGATGGCAGTGGCCATGCCGGCCTGAGCGTGCGTCTGGTGGCGATCGGCTTCGTGCTGATCGGCATCCTGGCGATGGCGGCGGCCACCCGGCAACACCTGCGCACGCTCAAGCTGATCCGCCGCGACGACTTCGTCTATGTCGATCAGCGCTCGATCACGGTCTTCACTGCGATTGCGCTCACCGTCATCGGCATCGTGGCGTTTGCCTTGCTGGTGACCGGCACTCCGGTCGGATGACTCCCATGCCCCAGTCCGCAGCGTTGCTGGTCACGGCCACCATCGTGACCCTGATGTTCAGCCTTGGTCTCGGGCTGAAGAACTACCCGTTCGTGCTGCTCAGGGACCGCCCCGGTTTCCTCTGGCGGGTGATGCTCGGCACCTGCCTTCTGGTGCCTCTGGCCGGACTGGCGCTGGTGTTGCTGCCCTTGCAGGGGGTGCTGACACGGCCTGCGTGGGTGGCCATAGCCCTGATGCTGGCGTGTCCCAGCGCCCCGCTCATTCTGTTCCGGGTGCGCGGCAGTGGCGGCACGGCGGAGCTGGCGGCGCGCCTGCAGATCACGGCGGCGCTGCTGGCCATCGTCTCCATCCCCCTGATGGCGGTCGTGTTCAAGGCCAGCGTCGGCCTGTTCGGCTGGGAGGTCGACGGGTGGGAGATCCACCCGGCCCAGGTGGCGATGCAGGTGCTGCAGGTGCAGGTGCTGCCCGTGATCGCCGGTGTGCTGCTGGGGCAGTGGCAGCCGCAGCTGGCCCAGCGTTGCAGCCGTGCTCTCGGTGCCCTGGCCACTCTGCTGCTGATGCTGATGCTGGTGGCGCTGCTGGGGCTGAGCGGCAGGCAGCTGGTGCCCTTCCTCCAGCAGAACCTGCTGGCCCTGGTCGCGATGGCCGGCCTCAGCGTGTTCAGCCTGGCGATCGGCTACGGGCTGGCCGGACGGGATCCCCTGGAGCGGCGCACGGTGGCCCTGGTGACGGGAATGCGCAACACCGGCCTGGCGGCGCAGCTGGCCCTGACCTACCAACCAGGGATGACTGAGCTGATTCCCGGGATCCTCTCCTATGTGTTGATCACGGTGATCATCTCCACCCTGTTTCTGAAATGGCAGCAGCGTGAGATCGCCGGATCCGCCTGAGTCGTCCCCCCCATGGCTCAGTTCCCTGCGTCTCTTCTGATCAGCGGTTACCGGCGTGAGCTGGGGAAGGCCGATCTGGCAGCCGGACTGACCGCCGCCGCGGTGGTGCTGCCCAAGGCGATGGCCTACGCCACCATTGCCGGACTCCCCGTGCAGGTGGGTCTGTACACGGCCCTGGTGCCGATGGCGGTCTATGCCTTCCTGGGCAGCTCGAGGCCCCTGAGCGTCAGCACCACCACCACGCTGGCGATCCTGGTGGGCAGCGAACTGAACCGGCTGACACCGACCGGCGAGCCCGGCGCCCTGGTGGCGGCCAGCGCCACCCTGGCCCTGCTGGTGGGAGCCATGCTCTGCGGCGCGGCCCTGCTGCGGCTCGGTTTCATCGCCAACTTCATCTCCGAGTCGGTGCTGGTGGGCTTCAAGTCCGGCATCGGCGTGGTGATCGTGGCTGATCAGCTGCCCAAGCTGCTCGGACTCCATGCCGAGAAGGACGGCTTCTTTCGGGACCTGGCGGCCCTGCTGGGGCAGATCTCCCAGGCCTCGGTCGCCACGATCCTGCTCTCGGCGGCTCTGTTCAGCCTGCTCTTCAGCCTCAGGCGGCGATGGCCGTCCGTGCCGGCCCCGCTGGTGGTGGTGGCCGTCGCCATCGCCAGCAGCGCCCTGCTGGGGCTTGATCGCCTCGGCGTGGAGCTGGTGGGCGCGGTGCCCAGGGGCCTGCCCGGCCTCACCTGGCCCCGGCTCGATCTGCTTGGTGGGCTCTGGCCCGGGGCGGCGGGCATCGCCATGATGAGTTTCACGGAAAGCATTGCGGCGGCACGGGCCTTCCGCGCCGGCGACGAGCCCTCTCCGGTTCCCGACCGGGAACTGCTGGCCCTGGGGCTCGCCAACATCGGTGGCGGGTTCTTCGGGGCCATGGCCGCCGGTGGTGGCACCACCCAGACCGCCGTGAACCGCCAGGCCGGCGCCCGCAGCCAGGTGGCCGAGCTGGTGACGGCGGGGACGGCTCTGGCCACGTTGCTGCTGCTGGCCCCCTGGATCGCCTTGATGCCCCAGGCCGCCCTGGCGGTGGTGGTGATCGTGTACTCCTTCGAGCTGATCGCACCCGGCGAATTCCTGGCGATCCGTCGCGTGCGTCACATCGAATTCCGCTGGGCGGTGGTGGCCTTCCTGGGGGTGGTGTTTCTTGGAACCCTCAAAGGCATCCTCGTGGCCGTGATCCTCTCCCTGCTGGCCCTGGTTCAGCAGGAGGTGAACCCACCGGTGTATGCCATCGGCCGCAAGCGCGGCACCGATGTGTTCCGGCCGCTCTCAGCCAGGCACCCCCGCGATGAGACCTGGCCTGGGCTGCTGCTGCTCCGCGCCGAGGGACGCCTGTTCTTCGCCAATGCCCAGGGCGTTCTCAGCAGGATGCGCGCCGAGGTGGATCGACATCAGCCCAGGGTGGTGGTGCTGGATGGCAGCGCCGTGATCGACCTGGAATACTCCGCCCTCAAAACGCTCACCGAAGCGGAGCGGCGTCTCGACGGACAGGGTGTCAGCCTCTGGCTGGCGGGACTGAATCCCACGGTGCTGGACATGATCCGCCGCTCGGAGCTGGGCGCCCGACTGGGGAAGGAGCGGATGCACCGCAACATCGAGCGTGCGGTGGAGCACTACCTCGCCGCGCAGCAGGACGGGATCGGGTGATCAGCTGAGCGATCGAACCGGCTGGGGCGATGGATCAGACTTTGGGAACGGTGCTGGCATTGCCGTTGCGAATGGCGTGGTAGCCCGGCGAGAGGATCTCCACCCCGGCGGCCGCGAAATGGTCCTGCAGCGCCGCCAGCACGTCAGAGAGGGTTTCGCGGTAGGTGTCCGCTCCGATCACGAAGGCATTGAGCTCATAGCTGATATGGAAATCATTCAGGGAGGTCTGAATCACGTAAGGCTCCAGCTCATCACTGATTCCCTTGACACTCTTGGCCGCCGCCAGCATCAGTTCGTGCACACGGCGCCAGGGAACGTCGTAGCCGATGGTGATCGTGGTGGCGATCGCGACGGGCTGCTGGATCTCACGCCGCGAGAAACTGAAATTCACCACCGAGGCGCCGATCACCATGGCGTTGGGAATGCTCACCAGCTCATTTCTTGGCGTGCGGACCCGGGTCACGAGCAACGCCCGTTCCTGCACCACCCCCACCGTGCCGTTGATGTCCACCCGGTCGCCCAGGCGGAACGCACGGGTGTAGATCAGCATCAGCCCGCTGATGATGTTGGTGGCGATGGCGCTGGAGCCGAGGGCTGCCAGCGCACCCACGAACAGGCCGGCCCCCTGGAAGGCCTTGCTGCCGGATCCAGGGATGTAGGGGTAGGCCAGCACCACCCCGATCAGGGCAATGAAGATCGTGGCCAGACGGGCCGTGGGCAGGGCCCATTCCTGGTAGAACCCCGGAATGCGCACCCGGCCCCGCTCGAGGGCTGAGAACCAGGCGTTGCTGGCGCGGATCGCCATCACCGTGACCGCCGCGATCAGCAGGATCGAGACCAGGTTCGGAAGCGCCCCGACCGCCACGTCAAAGGCGCTGCGGATCACCCCCAGAATCTGCTGACGCAGGCCATCGGCAATCCCCTGGGTGGGCGGGAACAACCCCAGCAGCAAGGGAACCAGCAGGTAGCTGATCAGGAGCAGCAGCGACCAGTGGATGACCCGGCGGACCAGCTGCAGGATCTGGCGGATCTGGACGGATTCGAGCAGCTGATTGGAGCCGACGCGCAGGCCCTGAAGCGCACGGTTCTGATCAAGGTCGATCCATCGGGTTGCCCAGCGGTTCAGCTTCGACTGGGTGCGGATCCAGAACAGGTAGATGACGAGCACCAGCAGGGCCAGGGCCGTTCCCTTGATCCAGGCGATCGGCGTGCGGCTGCGCCTGTAGGCGGTGACGGCGCTGACCAGACGGCTGCGGTACGTCTCGGCCAGCTCCTGGCGGCTGATATCGAAGCAGGCCGCCACGCGGTCATCGACGGCCAGGAACCGCTCCGTGCCGCCGTCGGCGCGGGGGCGCAGGAGGAAGGTGTACGGCGGTGCATCCTCGATCATGAGGCGCTCGGGCTGGAACGACGGGCTCTCAGCCAGGCGAGCCAGCTGCTCCGTCGCCCGCCGGGCGAACTCCTCCGGGTCCTGGGCTCCAATGGTCGAGCGGATCTCCAGCACCTTTCGGCCATCAAGGGTGATGAATGGGGGAGACTCGATGCAGTGTTCCTTCTCGGCGGCCGGGCTCGACTCCTTCTGGGCGTGAAGCGGCAGTGGCGAGACCAGCCCCAGCACCAGGGACACCCCCAGGGCCAGCGCCACCAGAACAGCGGAGCGCAATCGGCGGGCCTGGCCACCTGATCGCACCAGGGGAGGCGTCACGGCTGGTTCAATCAGACTGAATGGGGATCATGGTGCACCCTCTCCACACCCACAACCAGTGAATAGGTTGCCCGAAGCCTGGGGAGGAGTCAGCCCATGAATCCGACAGTCCCAGGCCCAGGTGTCGCGGGCCGCAGCTGGCTCCGATCGCGGGGATGGTTCTGGCCGGCCGTGCTGCTGGTGGCGCTGCTGGTGAGCCTGCCGTCGGCGTCACCCGGCCGGGCCGCGGCTGAGGTCCCTGCCGCCCAGGTGGAAGTGGACGGGGCCAGCCTGTTCCAGGTGCGGAGCTCGAAGGACTACAGCGCCGAGCAACGGGCGGACGCGGCCAATGACCTGCTCCAGAGAGCCGCCCGCAACCCCAGGCCAGCTGTGCTCCAGGTGGTGGAGCGCAATGGGCTGCCGGTGATCAGCCTCGATGGCAAGCCCCTGCTGACCGTGACCCGCCTGGACGCGGCGGAGGGCCTGAGTCCGCAGGACCAGGCGGAAACCTGGCGCCGCCGCCTGGGGGAGGCCCTGGAGCAGGGACGCCTGCAACGGCAGCCCGCCTACATCCAGCGGATGGGGCTGCGCTCGCTCGCCCTGCTGCTGGGGGCTTTCCTGTTGCAGCGCCTGCTGGGAAGTCTCTTCCGGCGGGCCTTCCCGCAGGCGTGGCCCCATCCGGGCGCCGATGGTGAGCTGATCCCAGGGAAGGCGGGCAGCGGCTTCCTGATCCGGGCCCTGCTGCGCAGTCTTCAGGTGGCGGTCTGGATCAGCGTGGCCGGCACAGTGGCCGACCTGTTTCCGCTCAGCCGGATGGCCTTGCAGCGGCTGCGTGACGCGCTCTCCGACAGCCTCGCCTCCCCCTTCCTGCCTCTGGGGGAACGCAGCTACTCGGTGCTGGATGTGATCGTGCTGATCACCCTGTTCCTGGCCCTGGCCAAGGGGCTGGGGGTGCTGCAGCGGCTGCTGCGCACCCGCGTGCTGCAGTACACGGGGATCGGTAAAGGCGCCCAGGAAGGGATCGCCTTCGTGGTGCAATACGCCCTGCTGTTCGTCGGCTCACTGGTGCTGCTTCAGCTCTGGGGGCTCGACCTGAGCTCCCTGACCCTCTTCGCCAGCGTGTTCGGTGTGGCCCTTGGCCTTGGACTGCAGGGTATCACCAAGAACTTCATCAGTGGCCTGATCATCATCTTCGAGCGCCCGATCCAGGTGGGTGATTTCGTCGAGATCGGCGAGCTTCAGGGCACGGTGCAGAAGATCAGCCTGCGCAGCACCGAAGTGGTGACCCTCGATCGAATCGCGATCATCGTGCCGAATGCCGAGTTCCTCGAATCCCAGGTGGTGAACTGGAGCCATGGCAGTCCCACGTCCCGGCTGATGCTCCCCATCGGCGTGGCCTACGGCTCGGATTGCACCGCCGTGCGCAATGCCCTGGTCGAAGCCTGCAAAGACTATTCCGGGATTCTCCAGGACCCGAAACCGAAGGTGTTCTTCACCGGCTTCGGCGACAGCTCCCTGAACTTCAGTCTGCTGGTGTGGATCAACCAACCCATGCGTCAGTACGAGATCATCAGCGATCTCAATTTCCGCATCGAGGCCGTTCTGCGTCACCGCGGGATTTCAGTCCCCTTCCCCCAGCGGGATCTGCATCTGCGCAACGACAGCCTGCAGCTGTCCCTGCCCCCCGAACTGAGCGAGGGGCTCAGAGCCCTGCTGGCGGATCGTGGCCAGCCCTCCGCCGCACCGTCCGATCAGGACGGGACGTAGGGAGGTGGCACCGTGCTGGCGCGGCCACTGCGAATGGCGTGATATCCGGGCGAGAGAATCTCCACCTGGGCCAGCGCGAACTGATCCTGGAGAGCCGCCAACAGGTCCGAGAGAGTCTGGCGATAGGTGCTCACATCCCGGACGAATGCATTGAGCTCGTAGCTGATGTCAGGCGACAGCGAAAACTGGCCCAGATGCGACACGAAATCTGGCCCCCCTCCGCGAGCCACTGATCAGGGCCAGTGCGCAGCCTGCGGTGCTGTCACCTCTGGAGCAGAGCTCCCGGGATGCGGCGTTGGAAACCCCAGAGGATGTCCAGGCGATCCTTGGCCTCACCGCAGCTGGCTGGGGCCGGCGGCGGATCGCCAGGGAACTGGGCTGCTCGCCTGAGACCGTCCGCAAGTACCGGCGGCAGGGCGGCTGGGAGGCCTACGGCAAACCCCGACGGATCGGCGTTCTCGATGGTCAGTACGACTGGCTCAAGGAGCGGTTCCTGGCCCACAACGGCAATGCCGATGTGGTGCGCCAGGAGCTGGCCAGCGAGAAAGGCATCGCCGTGTCACTGCGCACCGTGGAGCGGGCGGTGGAGCCCTGGCGGCAGGAGCTGCGGGCCGCTGCCCTGGCAACGGTGCGGTTTGAGACGCCGCCGGGCAAGCAACTGCAGGCCGATTTCGGTGAGACCTACGCCCGCATCGCCGGCGAGAGGGCCAAGGTGCACCTGTGCGTGCTGACCCTGGGGTACTCGCGGCGGCTGGTGGTGCGGGCCTACCGGCACGAGCGCCAGGTCAACTGGCTGTTGGCGATGGAGGAGGCCTTCCGCCACTGGCGGGGGGTGCCGGCCGAGGTGCTGTTCGATAACGCCCGTGCCCTGGTCAAGGAGCACGATCCGGCTCGCCAGGTGCTGGTGTTCAACGAACGGCTCGATGCCTTTGCCCGCTACTGGGGGTTCCTCCCCAAAGCCTGCCGGCCCTACCGGGCCAGGACCAAGGGAAAGGACGAGCGCGGCGTCGGTTACGTCAAGACCAATGCGGTGGCCGGCCGTGAGTTCGCCAGCTGGGAGGCGCTGGAAGCGCACCTGGAGCGCTGGAGCCGGGAGGTGGCCGATGTTCGCATCCACGGAACGACCGGCGAACAACCGCTCCTGCGATTCCAGCGGGAGGAGGCCGCTGCCCTGCAGCCGTTGCCCCATAAGCCGTCGTTCTTGGCGGAG
>NZ_JAYGIA010000047.1:0-14862 GCF_034931165.1 Synechococcus sp. BA-124 BA4
CAGCTGGCCCAGGCGGGCGGGCGCGATGCCGCCTCCCTCGACCCAGCCCTGGACCAGGCCCGCACCGACCTGATCAGCCAGCTGTCGTGATCAGCTTGATGTAGCGCCCGCTACAGACCGACGGCCTGGCTGGGGATTGGTATCACTGCGGTTCAGCCTTTCATGCCCCGCTGGATTCTGACCGCATGATGGATACTCCCAGCAGCACCGCCGATGTGATTCAGGGGCTGCTTGCGGACCTCCATCGCCGTTATTCCCTCCTGGAGGAAGGTGCTCCGGCCGACTACATCCCGGAGCTGGCGAAAGCGAATCCCTCGGATTTCGGTATCTCCATCACCACGGTGGATGGGCGTATCTATGAGGTGGGCGACACCCGAAAGCCATTCACCATCCAGTCGATCTCCAAGCCGTTTGCCTATGGTCTTGCCCTGAAGTTGTTCTCGGACGACTATCTGGCCACGAAGGTGGGGGTGGAGCCCTCTGGAGATGCCTTCAACGCCATCAGCCTCGATCAGAAGACGGGCCGTCCCCGCAATCCGATGATCAACGCCGGGGCCATCGCCACCACGGCGCAGATCTGGAATCATGATCCGCATCAGGCCGAAGCCCTGATGCTCGACTTCTTCAGTGAGCTGGCCGGGCGCCGCCTCAGCATCGACCAGGCGGTGTTCCAGTCTGAGCGTGCCACTGGTCACCGCAACCGGGCGATCGGTCACCTGCTGCGTAATTTCGGAATTATCGAGGATGATCCGGAAAACGCTCTCGACCTCTATTTCAAGCAGTGCTCGATCACGGTCACCTGCCATGATCTGGCGGTGATGGCCGCCACCCTGGCTTGTCAGGGGCACAATCCCTTCACCGGGTCCCGGCCACTCACGCCTGAGATCACCGTGCGCATGCTGGCCCTGATGGCCACCTGCGGCACCTACGACTTTGCCGGTCAGTGGCTCTACGACGTCGGCATGCCGGCCAAGAGTGGCGTGGGCGGTGGTGTGCTTGCCGTGGTGCCCGGTCGGCTCGGCATCGCCACCTATTCCCCGCCGCTCGATGTGCTCGGCAACAGTGTGCGCGGCATTGCGGTCTGCAATGAGCTCTCCGACAGCCTCGGTCTCAGTCTTTTCAACCAGTATCCCCAGACCAGTTCCACGATCCGGCGCTCCTATAAAGGGTCCCAGCGCCAGTCGAGGCGCTGGCGCGCGGCGGATCAGGCGAAGTTGCTGCAGGAGCGGCGAGATGCGGTCCGCATCGTGCATACCCAGGGTGTGCTCGATTTCGCCGCGATCGAGAGGTTGCTCTCCGAGCTCAGCGAGATCATGGCTGATGCCTGGATTCTCGTGCTGGATGTGGCCCATGTCACGGAACTTCCAGAGGAGTCCAGGGGGCTGTTCCTGCATGAACTCACCTCGCTGCGGCGCCGGGGAGTGATCGTTCTGCTGGCCAGGGCCCGCCATCTCAACCTTCCCCGGTCACTCAGCTTGGCGGGGGGAGTGGAGGAGATGCCCCAGTTCGAGCAGCTGGATCAGGCCCTGGAATGCGCCGAAGACCTGCTGCTGGACTCCACGAAAGACGAGCATCAAAATCCTCCCTTCAGTACGGAAATCGATCAGACGCTCGGCTTTCTGGGCATGTTGCAACCCACCCACCGTCAGACCCTGGCCGATCTGATGCAATGCCGCAACTTCGCCAAGGGGGAGTACGTGGTCAGGAAGGGTGATTCCGGCCATGAGCTCTTTCTGGTGCGGGAGGGGCGTTTCACCATCACCGTCGAACTGCGCGGCAGTGACGGCCAGTCCTATGCATCCCGGCTGGCCACCTTCGAGCCGGGGATGTGCTTCGGGGAGATTGCCTTCCTCTCCGGCACACCCCGTACTGCCGATGTCACAGCGGATCTTGACGGCAGCTGCTGGGTGCTGGATCGCCACGATTTCGATAATCTGCGCCAGTGGGAGCCCGATGCCGTCACGGAGCTGTTGCTGGCGCTCACCCGCGATCTGGGCACCAAGCTTGCTCTCACCAGTTACCAGCTCACCTTGATGGAACATCTGTGAAGCCGTTGCGTCCATGACTTCCCGAGCGATCACCTGGATGCGGCGCTATGGAGTGTTCGTGGTCTGGGCCGGCGCCTGTGCCCTCGGCTATGGACTGTTCCCGGACATCTACGAGCGCTGGCAGCTGGATCTCTCCTCCCGCACCCAGGAGCTGCGTGGACCACGCAAGCCACCCTCCGGGGTGGTGATCGTCGGCATCGACGACTACAGCCTCGTGCAGGGGCAGAACGCCGACCTCAGCCAGGACAAGGACCTGCGCCGCCTTGCTGCCTGGCCCTGGCCCCGGGCGATCTACGACCGAGTGCTCGATCGCCTCTTCTCAGCCGGTGCCCGGGTGGTTGGCTTCGACCTTCTCTTCGATGCTCCCAGCAGCCACGGTCCGGAGGATGACGCGGCCCTGGCCGCGGCCCTGCGCCGCCACAGCGGCAAGGTGGTGCTCGGGGCCCAGGTGTTCGAGAGCCGCGGCCGGGTGGGCGGCCTCACCCTCAGTGCCGCCATGCCTTTCCTCAGCGAGGCTGCCGGCCCCAGCAGCTCGGGGCTGCTCAATGGCCTCCAGGATCCAGATGGCTACATCCGCCTGCGGCCCAGCACCTATGCCGAGCAGCTGCGGCAGTCGGGAATGCTGGATGTGCCGGTGGGCCTCTCCAGCCAGCTGATCGCCAAGGGCCGCGTGGCTGAGATTCCGCCACCGCCGATCCTCGCCAGCTGGCGGCCTCTGGTGGACCCCTACGGCCCGCCTCGCACCATCCCCACGATCCCGATCTGGGAGGTGCTCGAGTCGGGCAGCTTCGCCCGTCTCAAGCAACAGGGCACCTTCCGCAACCAGGTGGTGCTGATCGGTCCCACCGCCAGCGTGCTCCAGGACATCCACCGAACGGCCTTCGCCGGCGCCGAGGGCATGCCCGGCGTCGAGATCCACGCCGCCGAGATCGCCAACCGTCTGGAGGGACGTGCCCTTTACATCCCCCCCAACGCCTGGTACCTGGCTCCCTTGCTGGGGCTCCTGGTGCTGGCTCTCGGCCTGGCCAGCGCCCGGGCGGAGAAGCCGCAGGTGCGGCTTGGAGCCCTGGCGCTGCTGGCCGGAGCGATGGTGCTTCTGGGGCTGATCCTGCTGAGCACCACCGGCGCCGGCATCGGCCTGCTGGGGATCTCCGCCCTCACCCTCGCCACCGGCCTGGTGAGTGCCGGTGATGCCACGGTGAGGCTGCAGTGGAACCGGTTGCGGCTGCGGCGGATGCTGGAGCGGTACCTCTCACCGGCGGTGGCAGCCCAGATCGCCAGCCAGCCTGAGGAGGCCGATGACCTGCTGGGAGGCAAGGTGTCGGAGGTGGTGGTGTTCATCTGTGACGTGCGTGGCTTCACCCAGCGCACCACGAAGATGAGCAAGGAGGGCAAGGCCACTCAACTGGTGCAACAACTTAATGAATATTTTGCCGTTGTTGTTGATACCCTGCAGCGTAAGGGGGCGATCATCGATAAATACATGGGCGATGCTGTGCTCGCCGTCTTCGGAGTGCCTCTGAACCGGGGGATGGAGGTGGAGGTTCAGTCGGCTCTTGAGGCGATTCTGGAACTTCAGGACCAGATGGAGGCCCTCAACGAGCGCTGGGCTGCCCAGGGCAAGGACCCCTGGGAGCAGGTGATGATCCTGAGCGGCGGGCCTGTGATCAGCGGGAACATCGGCTGCGCCTCACGGATGGATTACACCGTGATCGGTGACACCGTCAACATGGCCAGTCGCCTGGAGGGGGTGGCCAAGCAGTCGGGGCGCGACATCATCCTCAGCCGTGTGGTGGCTGAGCATGCTTCTCGCGAATGGGACTTGGAGCGGGTGGGTGAGTTCGAGATCCGCGGCCAGGAAGCCCAGGAGGTCTTCACGATGAAACCGAGGGAATATTATGAGCGGAGTCAGGGCTAGCCTGACCTTGATCGCTCATCTTCAAGCTCCATGAACCACCGCCTGGTTGCAACGTTTGGCGGACTGCTTCAGGTTGGCCTTCTCCAGGCCGTGTTGATGGTGCCAGCCGCCCCGAGTCATGCGGCGGCCTTCGAGCAGGCCACCATCAAGCGGCTTGTCGATGGTCGTGAGGTCTACATCGACGGCAAGGCCGCCCGGGTGAATGAAGTGGCCCGTTCCGGCCAGCAGGTTCGCACCGGCAAGAGTCGCGCTGAGCTTCTGTTTGACGGCCGCGCCACGGGCTTCATGGGCAAGTCGAGCGTGATCACCCTCGGCAATGCCTGCTTCCGCCTCAGCAAGGGCGCGGTGCTGGTGAGTGGACCCCAGAAGGCCTGTCTCGGCACCAAAGTTCTGGGGGTGAAAGGCACGACCTATGTCCTCACCCGCGCCGATGACGGACTGTTCGACTTCGTGGTGCTGGAGGGGCAGGGGTATGTGGGCCCTGAGGATGGATATGAGGAGAAGCAGGACTCCACCTCCTCCGGTTCCGCAGCGGGTGCAGCCGGGGATCCCTCGGGCAACACAACACCACCTATGTCTGCCGCTGTGAAGTGGCCCGCTTCACCGCCGACGGCGAATTCGTCAGCCAGGGCAAGCTCAGCCGCAGCCAGTATCAGGCTCTGCTGAGCCTGCACACGTCCGGTCAGAGTCAGCTGGGCAAGAGCGCCGCGATCAAGGACGCCTTCTCGGAGTGCTACAGCGGCAGCTGAGCCTTTTCCAGGCCTCAAAGAGTCAGGGTCTCGAACAGCTGCTTCATGCGCCTGAGCAGCTGATTCTCATGCTGCTTCACCTTCTCCCGCTCCATCCCTTCCAGCTCGCCGCGGCGTTTGCTCACCAGGTGGGCCATCCGGTCCATCAACGGCGGATTCTCAATCAGCAAGGGACCCAGGCTGGTGCGTGAGACCTCCAGCAGAAGGCATTCCTCCAGTGCCCGGACGGTGGCACTGCGCCGGTTGCCGGCGAGCATCGACATCTCACCGAAGACATCGCCGGGTTTCAGGCAGGCCACCCGGAATGGCTCCTCCTCCTCCTGGTTCTTCAGCACCTCGACCATTCCCTGAACAACCTGGAACAGGGAATCACCTAGGTTGCCCTCGCGCACCACCACTTCCCCCGGCGCAAACCGCAGGCAGCGGGTGGTCCTGGCCAGCTGGATCATTTCCTCCTCGCTGAGGTCCCCGAAGAGCGGGTTGCGGCTGAGCAGAGCACGCCGTTGGTCAAGGCCACGCTGGTCGGGATGCCCTGCATCAAGGACGGTCCGTTTCTCCCGGAGTTCACGCACCGGATAGGGGACGCTCTGGCCGGTTCGCTCCAGGCTGAACCAGATCTGCTCCAGCAGTTCACTGCGCAGGTCGAGCATGTCACCGAGATTGCCCGGTGGCTGGAACGCGATGATGTCATAGGTGATGGCACTGTCGGCGAAGGCCTGCACCCGGACGGCAGGAGAGGGATTCTCCAGCACACGAGGGTGTTTATGGAGCACCTCCAGCAGTAAGTGCCGGGCCCTGGAGGGGGGCAGGGTGTAATCAAGGCCGATGCTGAAGCGGTTGCCCATCGCACCAAAGGCCACGTAGTTGCGGACCACCACTTCGGTGACCTTGGTGTTCGGCACCACCACCAGTGCACCGGTGACATCCTTCAGGCAGGTGTCACGCCAGTTGATCGACACCACCACGCCCAGGGTGCCATCTCCCAGATCGAGGAAATCTCCCACGGAAAAGACATCATCGAACTGGAGTTCCAGGCCCGCAAAGAGGTCTTTGAGCGGCTCCTGGGCGGCCAGACCCAGCATGGCGGTGAGCACAGCCGAGGTGGTGACCAGGCTGACCAGATTGAAGCGGGCCTGCTCCTGCACCACGATCACCGTGGCCACGATGCCTCCACCCAGCATCAACAACTGCAGCAGAATCTGGGCAGGTTCTTTCCTCAGACGCAGGGCTGCCGGAAGTTCGAGAAACCCCCAGAGAGCGAGGCGGATGCCCAGGTAACTGAACATCAACTCGTCGATGGTGGAGATCCAGGCCCGGTAGTGAGCGGGCAGGAGGATCAGCGGCAGGGTGCGCACCACCGCCCAGCTCAGAATCGCCAGGGCCGCCAGCTGAATCGGCAGCTTCGGCAGGCGCAGGCGCCGGATCAGGAGCTGCAGGGGCAGCAGCAGGACCATCGTCACGATGGCTGTGAGCCACACCTCCAGCAACAGCATCCTGAAGTTCAGCGCTCAATGGGACGCAGAGCATCCGGGCATGGCCGGGAGAGCCCGCACAGCAGGATAGAGGCGATGGCCGTTCGCCCTGCCGTCACTGCCGTTCTTCGCCTCCGTCAGCCCATGGTTCACCCTGGTCGCGCCGCAGGGGTATGGCCCCTGGCCTTGCTCCTGCTCCAGATGACCCCGCCGGTGAAGGCTCAGCAGGTGCAGTTGCGCTGTGATGGCACTCTGCTCGAAGCCCGGGGCAGTGCCGAGCAGAAGCGCACGATCAACGTTCTCCGGGTGTCCCTGGCGCTCTCAGCGGAGGCGGCCACGGCGGATGGGGCCCTGGGCGAGCTGCAGCGGCGGCTGGCACTGGTGCGCCAGGCTCTGCAGCGCCTTCAGGTGATGGAGCTGGTGGTGAGTTCACCGTCCAGCTGGGAGCGGCCCGCAAGCCCGAAGCGCCCGGCGGCCGTGGAGGCCAATCTTCAGGTGAGCGGTGAACTGGCCCCGGCCCGGCTGCAGGCTCTGGTGCGGGAGGTGGGGGCGCTGCCCGGCGTCCGCCTCAATCCGGTGTCACCCAGGGCCGACCAGGCTGGCGATGCCGCCGTGCGCCGCCAGTTGCTGCGGCTGGCTTATCAGGATGCACTGCTGCAGGCCAGGCAGCTGGCCGAGGCCATCGGTCTGGGCATGCCAACACCCCTGGAGGTGCAGATCGACGGCGGATTCCGGCCGATGCTGGCCAAAGGCATGGCGGCGGATGCCGCTCCTCCACCCTTCGAGCCAGGCGAGCTGCCGCCTCCGATGGATCGGCTCGACATGCAGGTGCGCTTCTGCGCCCGTTGAACAGGGAAATCTGTCTCCAGGGTCCATGGTGACCGATCACTCCGCAGGGCGGGACCCTGAGGCGGCAAGCTGGTGAGGAACTGATCTCTCCCATGGCATCAGATGGCGCCCAGACCATGTCTGGTCTCGGGCTTTTCGCCTTGCTGGCCATGGGCCACTTCGTTGCCGACTTCGGCCTCCAGAGTGATCGGATGGCGGTGGAGAAATGTCCAGGGAAGGATCACACCCTCCCCTGGCCATGGTGGCTGCTCGCCCATTCCGGCATTCACGCCTTCATCGTCACCTGGCTCACGGGAGTGGTCTGGCTCGGTCTGGCCGAGTGGGGGATTCATGCCCTGATCGATTACGGCAAGTGCCGCCATCGTTATGGGCTTGGGGTGGATCAGTTGCTGCACATGGCCTGCAAGCTGATCTGGGTGCTGATTCTGGTGATCCTCGCGCCTGTGGGCACCGGTGGGTTGCTGCAGGCCTTTCCCCGCTGAACGGGGATCAGACGGTGGAGTCCGGTGTTGGGCTCGAGCGTCCGTGGCCGATCACCAGCAACCGATCCATCGCCTTGCTCAGGCAGTAATTGAGGGGTTTGAACTCTGACTCCAGCCGGTTCAGTTGATCGGTGTCACCCCGCTCGCTGGCGGCGATGCCATCGAGCAGCAGACCGATCACCTCATTGCTGCGCATGCAGCGCTGACTCACCAGCGCCAGCATCTCCATGGCCAGGTCGACGTCGAAGAGCAGGGTCTTGAGAAAATTGTCGCCGCTCACCTCCACCAGCTCGGCGGGCCCCTCCACAACCCGCACATCGGCGGAGTGCTGGCCAGAGCCGAACAGACCCATCTCCCCCAGCAATTCCTCGGCCTCGATCACGGCGAGTGTGTGGGGCTCGGGCTCGGTGAGCCGGAGCTGAATCGCCACCTTGCCCTTGGTGAGCAGCATCAGGCTGTCGGCCGGCTCTCCCTGGCGCATCACCAGGTCGCCGATGGCGGCATGGCGGACCACTGGTGCCAGTTCGTCATGGTGGATGTCCAGAAGCAGTTTCATCCGCTCCCTCACCACCTTCAACTGCGGTTCGTCGCCCCACATGGATCCTTCCCCTCAGGTCTGCAGGTAGGTGCTCTGGCGCAGGCTGTTCTGCAGATGGGCCATCAGCCGGCCGGCGTCGGGCACGGTGAGCGTGCCACGGTGAATGGCCGCCTCGCTGGCCATCCGCAGGCGCTCGAGCAGGGTCTCAGGGTCGTGTTCCATCGCTTCCAGCACCTCGGCGTTGCTGTTGCCACGCACCACATGGTCGACCCGGTAACGGCCGTTGGCACCCAGACGGATATGGACCGCATTGGTGCTGCCGAACAGGTTGTGCAGGTTGCCCATCACTTCCTGGTAGGCGCCGCCGAGAAACAAGCCGATCCAGTAGGGCTCACCCTCCCGCAGCTCATGGAGTTCCAGCAGTGGTTTGGCCTGGCCGGGGCCGATGAACCGGGCCAGCTTGCCGTCGGAATCGCAGGTGAGGTCGGCAAAACTGCCCAGACGGCTGGGGCGCTCATCGAGCCGGTGAATGGGCATCACCGGAAAGAGCTGATCGATCGCCCAGGTGTCGGGAGCTGAACGGAAGATCGACAGGTTGGCGTAGTAGGTGCCCGCCAGGGCAGCCTGCAGCCCCTTGAGGTCGTCGGGGATGGGGATGGTCGAGCTCCAGCTCTCCAGCTGCGCGGCGATCGCCTGGCAGCAGGCCCAGTAGAGCTGCTCGGCCGCTCCCCGCTCAGTGAGGCTGAGATAGCCCAGCCGGAAGGCTGAGAGGGCGTCCTGCTTGAACTTGATCGCGTCGTTCCAGCCCTCCTGCAGCTGATCGGCCTGGCCAGGGGCCTCGAGGGCGGTGACCTGGATCGAGGCCAGTGTGTCGCGCAGGTTGCGCACGATGAGAGGTTCGTCCTCCTGCGGTGTCGGCGCCTCTCCCTGCACCCCGCCGGTGCCGAGCACATCGAAGACGAGCACGCTGAAGTGGCTGGCGATGGCCCGGCCGCTCTCGCTCACGAGGGTGGGCAGCGGCACCGAACGGGGTTCACAGCACTCCCGCACCGTGGCCACCACGTCATTGGCGTAGTTCTGCAGTGAGTAGTTGGTGGAGGCGGCGGTGGCGGTGCGGCTGCCGTCGTAGTCGATGCCCAGGCCGCCGCCCACATCGAGGTAACCCATGGGCGCGCCCAGCTCGGCCAGCTGCACGTAGATCTGGCCCGCCTCCTGCAGAGCGTCCTTGAGCACGGCGATGTCGTTGATCTGGCTGCCCACGTGGAAGTGGAGCAGGCGCAGCTCCCCCAGCAGGTCGGCCTGGCGCAGGGCCTCGACCGTGGCAAGCAGATCCGGCACGGAAAGCCCGAACTTGGCGCGTTCCCCCACCGAGCTGCCCCAGCGGCCGGTGCTGCGGCTGGCCAGCTTGGCGCGCACGCCGATCAGGGGAGCGGCCCCCAGCTCCCGGCTGGCGCGGATGATCCGCTCCACCTCATCGGGCTGCTCGATCACCACCACCGGCTGACGGCCGAGCCGGCGGGCCAGGATCGCCGTCTCGATGTAGCGCTGATCCTTGTAGCCGTTGCAGATCAGCAGGGCCTCGGGGTCGTCCACCAGGGAGAGGGCGATCAGCAGTTCCGCCTTGCTGCCGGCCTCCAGCCCGAAATGCCACTGGCGACCGCTCTCCACCAGCTGCTCCACCACATGGCGCTGCTGGTTGCACTTCACCGGGAACACCCCCTGGTAGCGGCCGTCGTAGCCGTACTGGGCGATGGCCCGCTCGAACGCGGCATGGAGCCGCTCCAGCCGGTCCTCGAGGATGTCGTCGAAGCGGATCAGCAGGGGCAGGCTGAGGTCGCGACTCTGGAGGCCCTGCACCAGCTCCACCAGATCCAGGCAGCCGCCCCGCTCGCCACGGGGCTGCACCATCACGTGGCCGCGGGCATTCACCGAGAAATAGGGATCACCCCAGCCTTCGAGGCCATAGAGCCGGCTGCTGTCGGCGACGCTCCAGGCCAGGTCCGAGGGAGCGATGGCGACGGTATCGGCAGGCATGCGCGCGGGGGTGGGAGTGGTGCAGCCCCAGAAGCGACTCTAGTCAGGAGCTGGGAAACTCAGCCGGGGCGCCAGCCGTCCTCCCACACGCTGCTCCCAGCGCGCCTGGCCGCTTGCCAAGCGGCAGGCCCAGCGCGGACGATAAGTCGCATCCGCCGTCTTTCCTGCCATGGCCGTTGAACGCACTTTCCTGGCCATCAAGCCCGATGGGGTGCAAAGGGGTCTGGTGGGCGAGATCATCGGCCGCTTCGAGCGCAAGGGCTTCAAACTGGTGGGCCTCAAGCAGCTGGTTCCCAGTCGCGACCTGGCCGAGAGCCACTATGGCGTCCACCGGGAGCGTCCCTTCTTTGCCGGCCTGGTGGAGTTCATCACCAGCGGTCCTGTGGTGGCGATGGTCTGGGAGGGCGATGGGGTGATCGCCAGTGCCCGCAAGCTGATCGGGGCCACCAAGCCCCTGGAGGCCGAGCCGGGCACGATCCGCGGCGATCTGGCGGTGAACATCGGCCGCAACGTGATCCACGGCTCCGACGCCCCCGAAACCGCCGTGTTCGAGATCGGCCTGTGGTTCCAGTCTTCAGAACTCAGTGACTGGACGCCCGCCGATCAGGTGTGGCGCTGCGAGGACTGAGTGTGCAGGCTGGGGCCTGGCGCAACCTCCCACCTGCAGTCATGGCCCCCCTCACTTCCCTGGTCCCCCTGGTGCTGAGAGGCACCCTGGCACTCAGCTGTGTTGCTCAGCTGGCGGCGGGCCTTCCGGCAGGGGCCCGCGGCGGGATGCCTGTCCTGCCCCAGGTGGTGGAGGTGCCCTCCAGGCCCGCTTACGTGACTCCGCCCAGGGGAACCGAGGCCGCCGCCCGCAGCGGGCAGCTCCTGGAGCCCGCCACCCTGCTGCGCACCCGCACGCCAGGGAGGCTGCAGGTGGCCTTTCCGGATGGACGCCGTTTCCGCCTGGGGGGAGACGCCCTTGCCCTGATCGGCCGCCGCGAGGTGGAACTCAGCCGCGGCCAGATCATCGGCTGGCTGACCCCGGGGCGGAGCGCAGGCCCGCCCCTGAGGATCAGGACCCGGGTGGGCACCGCCTCGATCTCGGGCACCACGGTGTTCCTCGAGGCCAGCCCGGCGCTGCTGCGGATCTTCAGCTGGGAAGGTCCTGTTGAGGTGGAGGCCCGCAATGGTCAGCGCTTCACCCTCAACACCGGTGAGGAAGTGGTGCATTCCGCCGGTGGCTGGAGTTCACCGCGTCGACTGAGCCGTGCGGAGGCGGCTCGCCGACGCCGTGCCAGCTCCCTGCTCAACGGGTTCTCCACACCGATGGAGACCCTGCCCGAACTGGAGCGGCAACTCGACCGCCTGCCGTGACGAGGCCACGAGTCTGGTGGCTGGCGCTGGCTGTGCCCCTGGTGGTGGCTCTGCCTGCCTTTCGTCTCACCCCGCCGGGTGCAGCCCTGGCACGGCTTGATGGTCAGGCGCGAGGGCAGTTCTTTCGCTGGCGTGGTCCGCGGACGGCGCCTGCAGATCCCCTGATTCTGGCCATCGACGGCGAGTCCCTGCGCCTGGCGGATCTGCTCGGGACCGACGAACGTCAGGCCTCACCGTTGTGGCGCCGCATGGGGCCCTGGCCGTGGCCCAGGGCCCTTCAGGCGGAACTGGCCGCCACGGCCCTGCGGGGTGGTGCCCGGCGGGTGATGATCAACATCGAGTACAGCCAGCCGAGCCGTTACGGCCCCGCCGATGACGCGGCGGCCCAGGCCCTGCTGACCCCCTGGCGGCAGCGGGTGCATCTCGCCACCGGTTATGCCCTGGAGCGGCGGCAGGGTCTGGAGCAGATCAAGCTGAGGCGTCCGTTGCTGGCTCTTGGGCCCTCCGGTCTGACCACTCTGTTGCAGAGCGAGGCGGGCGTGGCCGAGGCGGTGCCGGGCCGACGCTGGTGGCGGGAGCAACTGGCTGGCTTCGCCCTCCCCCATCCGCTGCCGATGGCGTTCCTGGCGCGGCCGGAGGCCCTGGAGGAGGAGCCGCTCGGCCTCAACTACCGCGGTCCTGCCGGGACCCTGCCCTCGCTGTCGGCCTGGCGGATCCAGCAGGCACCGACAGGGATCTGGAAGAACCGCACGGTGGTGATCGGGGCCACGGCACCGGAGCTGGGAGACCAGCTGGAAACGCCCTTCGGCGCCATGAGTGGCAGTGAGGTGCTGGCCACCGCTGTGGGCAACGTGCTGGCGGAGGATGGCCTGCGCACAGCGTCGGGACCCGCGACGGGACTGCTGCTGCTCCTCTGGGGGGGCGGTGCGCTGGCCCTGCTGGCCCGCCCATCGTCGGCCCTGGGCACGATCGCCGTGGCTGTGGCTCTGATGGCCGCGGGCCTCGGCCTCACCTATGGACTCTGGCTCTGGGCCCAGCTCGATCTGCCCCTCGCGGCGCTGCTGCTGGCTCCCCTGCTGGGGGGCGGCCTGCGCGCGGCCGGGCAGGCCCGGCAGGAGCTGCGGGAGCGGGCCTACCTGCATCAGGTGCTCTCCCACCGCATCTCCCCGACCCTGCTCCACGACATCCTGCGCAACCCCGCGCCGATCTGGAATCAGGCCGCGGGTGTGCGCTGCCGCTGTGTGCTGCTGTTCAGCGATCTGGTCGACTTCACCCCCCTGAGCGCCAGCCTGGAGCCGGCGGAGCTCTTCGATCTGCTCAACCGCTACTTCGAGGTGATGGCGGCGGCGGTGCTGGCTGAGCAGGGCCTGCTTGACAAGTTCATCGGTGATGCGGTGATGGCGGAGTTCGGGGTGCCACGCAGCCGCGGCGACCAGATCGAGGCCCGCGCGGCGGTGCGTGCGGCCCTGGCGATGCAGCGAGGTCTGCAGACGCTCAATCGTGCGTTAGCCGAGAAGAACCGTCCGCCCCTGCGCCATGGCATCGGCCTGCACGTGGGGGAGGTGATCGCCGGCAACCTCGGCTCCAGCCAGCGGCTCGAGTTCACCGTGGTGGGCGCCAGCGTGAACGTGGCCAGCCGGCTGGAGGGGCTGACCCGTCGTTATCCCCAGCATCCGATCCTGATCAGCGGCGATCTGCTGGCGCTGCTGCCGGGGGAACTGGTGGTGGAGCCGCTGGGCCCCCATCCGCTCAAGGGCTGGCCCGATCCCCTGAGGGTGTTCGCCCTGCTGGGACTTGAGCCGGAGGCACCGGTGACGGATGAATCCGGAGCCGGCGCGAGGCCGTGACGAGCAGAGCAGACACCGCCACAATGAGGGATCTGCGGAGCAATCCCGGCTCCCGACCGCTGCGCTCTGCGCCATCACGCCACCCGAAACAGTTCACTCCGTCAACACTCACGTCGTCAGCACCCATGTCGCCGCTCCCCCGCCCGGCTGTGGTCGGCTCCCTGCCAGTCCGCCCACAGGCAGCACACCTCCGTCTGCTGCTTCCCGCCGCGCTGCTGGCCTGCCTGGCGATCCCCTTCCGGCCGGCGCCACTGCGGGCCGCCGAGGCGGCCACGGTGCGGGAGATCCTCGACGGCAAGGAGCTGTTCATCGATGAGCGCCAGGCCAGGGTGAACGACAAGGCGGTCACCCCCCAGGAGGTGAGCACCAGGAACAGTCGCGCCCAGCTGGGTTTTCCCTCAGGGGCCGCCGGACGTCTCAACCGCTTTTCCCTGCTCCGCCTCGGTCAGGATTGCTTCCTGCTCAGCAAGGGTCAGGTGCTGGTCTCCGGGAAACAGGCGGGATGCACCCGCTCGTCGCGGTTGAGTGTGCGCGGCACCAACTACCTGCTCGCGGTCGATGAGAGCGGCGGCACCGAGTTGTCCGTCCTCGAAGGCTCGGTTGAGGTGGAGCCTCTCAACGGAGGACAACCTGCCCCCGGGGGGGCCACCACCGTGAATGCCGGAGAGAAACTGCAGCTCTCACCGGCCGGAGTGGTGCTCACCCTGCTCAAGCTCAGCAATGGCGACTACAACGCGATTCTCGGTGGGCCTCTGTTCCAGGGCTTCACCACACCGCTGCCGGCCTTCGGATCCCTCGAGAGCTACCTGCGCTCCACCATGCCCTCGGTGTCGATCCCCTCGGCGCCGTCAACCCCTTCGATTCCGTCGTTCGCGCTGCCGCGCTTCTTCTGATGGGGCAACCAACCCGATGAGGGCCAGGGTGATGCGCGTGCTGCGGTGACCACCATGCTCAGGGAGCCCCTCCAGCCATGAGCCGACCCCGCGCCCTGGTGGCGGCCTCCCTTGGTGTGGCCCTGCTGGCGGGGGCGATCAGCGGCTGGCCCATCGGCCGCTGGCGCGCCTGGGAACGGGGCCTGGAAGACCAGCTGCTGGTGCTGCGCGGCCGCCGCCCGCCGCCGGGGCAGGTGGTGCTGGTGCCGATCGATGATGCCACCCTTCAGCAGGGGGACTGGTACCAGAGCCAGCCGCAGGAGCGTCCGCCCGACTGGGCGGTGGGCACCGGCACCTTGCCCTGGCCCCGGGCCGCCTATGGGCTGCTGGCCTCCCGGCTGATCGAGGCCGGAGCCAGGGTGGTGGCCATCAATGTGGTCTTCGCGGGCCCCAGCAGCCTGGGCCCCGCCGACGATCGGGCCCTGGCGGTTGAGCTGCGCCGCCATCCGGGCCGGGTGGCCCTGGCGGCCGAGATGCTGGAGCCGGAGGATGCGCGCACGGGTTCCTCAGGCCTGACCCTGATCCGGCCGGAGGCGGTGCTGACCGCCCTGGGCGGGCCCGACCGCCTCGGACTCGGCAACACCCTGCCGGCCGAACCCGGGGAGCCGCCGCGGCACCCCGAGGCCTACGGCCG
>NZ_JAYGIA010000048.1:0-14576 GCF_034931165.1 Synechococcus sp. BA-124 BA4
TAATGTTCCATCCCGCAGGACGGACAGGTCAGCCGCAGCCCCCCGGGGCCAGCTCCACCACCAGGTCAAGGTCCGGCAGGCCCCGGAGGGGATCGCGGTGCACCCGGTGCAGCAGCAGATCCCGCACGGCGCCGCCCACGACAGCCAGCACGGCGCAGTCCGCCGAGCGATGGAAGGCGGCCAGCAGACGCGGCGGCAGGGAGAGATCCCCGGGATCGATCGCCGAGACCATCATCAAGGCTGGCCCATGGAGCGTTGTCCAGAAGGCGCAGGGTACAGTCGGGCGATCGCCATCGTGCCTGCTGGCGATACAGGAATCATCGTGACGTATTTGCTCTGACATTCCATGACGGACGCCCCCTGCCCGAGCCGGTGGCCGTGGAATCAGACCCAGGTCGCCAGGGTCGCACGGAATGACTGACAGCTTCAAGAAGGTCCTCAAAGCTCCCCTGGGGCTGTGGAAGAAGATCAAGATCAAGATCTTCATCCTCGCGGACTATCTCCAGGCGCTGATTGATTACTGGCTGGGCCCCCATGGCCTTCGCTGTCCCCCGGAGCGACGTTTCCTGCCGATCTGCCTGGATTCGGGCGCCGGCAACAGCCTCGCCGACGGACCGTCCGGGGCCGGCCTGGACACCCCCGAGCGCATCGCCCTCTTCATTGCCTATTCCAGACGCCTGACCCTCTCCAACCGGGCCTACATCGAAGCCCTCAAGGCGGCGGGCTTCGCGGTGGTCTACATCAACAACGAGCGCACCGATCCGGACGCGGCCGCCGCCCTAGGGTCCCTCTGCTGGCGAGCCTATGACCACCACAACATCGGCAGGGACTTCGGCGGCTTCCGGGATGGGGTTCTGCTGCTCCATCACGAAGGGCATCTTGATCGCTGCCAGATGCTGTGCATCGCCAATGACTCGATGCAGTTCATTCCGGGCCGCAATGCCCAGGCACTCATTGCTGCCCTGAACGCCTTTGCAAGCTCGCAGAAGCAGGCCCTGTTCAGCCACATCAGCCACCAGATCCAGACCCACTACCAATCCTATTTCCAGGTTCTCAAGCCCGACATCTTCCGTTCCAGGACCTTTCTGGAATTCTGGAAGAACTACACGCCACTCTCCCACCGGGGGCATTGTATCTACAATGGAGAGATCGCCCTATCCCAGGACGTTTACCGACGGTTTGGCGCCGTTGACACCCTCTATACCAGTGACAAGCTCCAGGAGGCCCTTGAACGCCATTTCAGGAGCGAAGGCGGGGTGCCTGCCGAGGAGGTTTTCCGGTTGATGCCATCGCCGGCCCGCACGTCCCAGCGGCGCAAGATCGGCTACTCCCTGCAGCAGCTGATGCTGCAGAGTGATCAGCATGAAAAACTGTCTGGCGCACAGCTCTACAGCATCGCCGATCTCATCGAGAATGGCAATCCCAGCCACATTGCCGCCTTCCTCTACCCCTTCTACCTGCACTGTCCCTTCGTGAAGCATGATCTCTGCACCGCAGGCAGCTACACCATGGCCCAGGCGATCAGCCTGTTCAGGGAGGTGGTGAAGCAATCTCTCCTGAGCGGAGATGTAGAACCGTATGTCGAAGAGTTCCGGGATCTCATGTATCGGCGTGGAGTGCCGCTCAGCTACAACAACCGCCTGCGGGAAGCGGCGATCAAAGGGATCACGGGAACCTTTGTGTACCCCTCCACCTATGAGTGATCGCCACTGCGAGCACAACGTCGCGCTGCTCCGTTGATGGACAGCCCATCCACAGCCAGTCTTCCCATTCACTTCATCACGGTGAACTATCACTGTGGGGATTTCATCCGCGGCCTGATTGAGGCGATCGGCGCCAGCGCCGAAGACCCGGCATCCCTGCGGTTCATCGTCGTCAACAATTCCCCTGCAGACCAGAGCCTGCGCCAGTGGATCGACACCAAGAGACCGCCCCTGCCGGTGACCCTGATCGAGGCGGGTGCCAACCTCGGCTTCGGCAGCGGCTGCAATCTGGGGCTCCGCCACGTGTGGCAGAGCGACAGGCAGGCGGTGGCCTGGCTGATCAACCCCGACGCCCGACTCGATCGGGGGGCGATCGCCTACGTGAGGCAGTGCCTGCGGGACGACGATCAGATCGCCATGCTCGGCACCCGGATCCGGGACCCCCAGGGGGATGTCTGGTTCAGCCACGGCAGCTTCAACCGCTGGACCGGCCAGCTGGGCCATCGCTTTCCCAGTGACGATTGCCGCCCCCTCCCGGTCCGCACCTGGCCGACCCGCTGGATCTCGGGCTGCAGCATGATCTTCCGGCTGAGGGGGCTGCGGGACTGTCCCCAGTTCGACCCCCGCTACTTCCTCGACTACGAGGACGCCGACATCTGCGAGCGCCACCATCGGCTGGGCTACCGCCTGCGGGTCACCCAGGCCGTGCTGGTGGAGCACCAGGTGTCGGCCATCACCCGGCGGGCCCCCCGGGCCAAGTACCAGCACGCCACCTTCAGCAAGCTCTATTTCCTGCATCGCCACGCCACTCCCCTGGCCCTGCTGCTGAACCTGCTCTATTACGCCCTCCGCCCCCTGAGCTTCTGTCTCTCCGATCCGGAGCGGGCCCGGGGCCGCTGGTGGGGCCTGGGGGATTACCTGCGCTGGTGCTGGCGGTGGTTCCTGGGCCGGCCGGAGCCGCCCCATCCACGCACGTCCTTCACCGTCTCATCCTGAGGAAACGGCCCGCCAGGGCCCGCAGGGTGGGCCAGCGCTGGGCAGGAGGACAGTGACGCCAGAGGATGGCGACCACCGCCGGCAGGTAAAGGTGGGACTTGGGATGGAAGAAGGTGAACACCAGCCCTCTCAGGCTGGCCAAGGGCAGGCGTTTCTGCTCGTCGCCGAAGTCGTTGAGGACCACGACCCCCGGGGTCACGCAGGCGTCGATGCCCTGGCGGACCGCCCGCATCACCCACTCGGAATCGGCGTGGTAGTGGGGCAGCCAGCGGGCGTCGTAGAGGCCGACGCGGCGGAAGACCTCCTGGCGGATCAGCACCCCGTTGCCCGGCATCGCCTCGGCAGGGAGCACCTCGGCGGCCGCCAGCGCCGGATCCAGCTGGCTGGCCAGGTCATCGTGGTGGGAGAGGCGCAGGAAGCGGTCCGTGCCCCAGTCGGTGCGGGTGCCCAGGGCCCAGATCCGCCCCGGTTCGGCCAGCAGGTCGATGCGGCTGCCGAGGATGCTGCAGCCGTGGCGCTGGGCCAGGGCCACCATCCGCGCCACGTAATCGACGGGGACGACGGCGTCATCGTTGATGGTGAGCACGTAGTCGGTGCCGAACGCCAGGGCCCGGCGGACGCCCCGGTTGGTGGCACCGGCCCAGAAATCCCGGTCGTCGGCGGCCACCACCGTCACCTGGGGATGCTGCCGGTGGATCGCCGCCACGGTGCCGTCGCTGGAGTTGGCATCGACCACCACCACCCGCAGGGCGCCGTGGGTCTGGCTGGCCATGGCGTCCAGGAAGCGCAGGGTGGTCTCGCGGCGGTTACGGGTGGGCACCACGGCGGTGACCAGCGGCGGGGTCATGCCGGTTCGATCGGGGCCAGACGCGGGTCGAGGATCTTCGGCCCCATGCCTTCGAACTTCACGGCGATGGAGGTCTTCTCCCCGCTGCCGAACAGGTGGGTGACCTGGCCCTCGCCGAAGCTGCTGTGCCGCACCCGATCCCCCACGGCCCAGGTGCGGGGGGCGCCACGGCGGCGCACCGCATTGGCAGGAACACCGGCCGCCCCGCCGGCGGCGACCCGCTGGCTGTCGTCCCGATCCACTCGGGTGAGCCGCTCCAGCCGCTGCTCCCGCCGCAGGGCCGCACCGCCGCTGCGGGGGATGTCGCCCTGGAGCAGGGCCTCGGGCAGCTCGGAGAGGAACACCGACGGCACCGCCGGCTCCCGCATCCCTCCCCAGAGCCGTCGCTCGCTGGCGTGGGAGAGGAACAGCCGTTCCTTGGCGCGGGTGATGCCCACGTAGCAGAGGCGGCGCTCCTCCTCGAGGGCGGCGGGGTCCTCCAGGGACCGGTAGCTGGGGAACAGGCCCTGCTCGAGCCCCACCAGAAAGACCACCGGAAACTCCAGCCCCTTGCTGGCGTGCAGGGTCATCAGCGTGATCCGGTCGGCTTCGGTGTCCTTGCTGTCGGCATCGCTGGCCAGGGCGGCGGAGGCCAGAAAACCCTCCAGGGAGCCCTCCTCGTTCTCCTCCTGGTATTGCAGGGCCGCGTTGACCAGCTCCTGCAGGTTGCGGCGCCGCTCCTCCGATTCATCGGTGGCCTCGGCCAGCAGCTCGGCCAGGTAGCCGCTCTGCTCCATCACCCGCTGCACCAGCTCGGAGGGGGGAGCGTCCTGCAGACGGCGGCTCAGGTCGGCGATCAGTTCCTGGAACTGCAGCACCCCCCGGGCGGATCGGCCGGCGAGGGAGCGCACCGCCTCCGGATCGCTGACCACCTCCCACAGGGGCAGCCCCAGCTGGTTGGCCGCATCGGTGAGGCGCTCGATGGTGGTCTTGCCGATGCCCCGCCGGGGCACGTTCAGCACCCGCAGCAGGCTGACGGTGTCGGCCGGATTGACCAGCAGGCGCAGGTAGGCGAGCACATCCTTGATCTCGCGCCGGTCGTAGAACCGCAGGCCCCCCACCACGATGTAGGGGAGGCCCCAGCGCACCAGCGACTCCTCCATGGCGCGGGACTGGGCGTTGGTGCGGTACAGCACGGCCATGTCGCCCCAGCGCAGCTCGGGGTGGGCCGCCTCCAGCATCCGCATCCGGTGCACCACCGCCTCGGCCTCAGCGATCTCGTCGTCGCAGCGGGTGAGGCTGATGGGCTCCCCCTCCCCGCGGGTGGGGCGCAGCACCTTGTCGATGCGCTCGCTGTTGTTGGCGATCAGGGCGTTGGCCGCCTCCAGGATCGTGGCCGTGGAGCGGTAGTTCTCCTCCAGCTTCACCATCGTGCCGGTGTCGGCGTCGAGGGAGCCGTCGCCGAACTCCTGCTGGAACCCCATCAGGATCGTGAAATCGGCGGCCCGGAAGCTGTAGATGCTCTGGTCGGCGTCGCCCACCACGAACACCGAGCGCCCGTCCCAGTTACTGAAGGTTTCGGGGGGATGGCCGTTGGCCACCAGCAGCTTGATCAGGTCGTACTGGGTGCGGTTCGTGTCCTGGTATTCGTCCACCAGCACGTGGCGGAAGCGGCGGTGCCAGTAGTGGCGGATCTGCTCGTTCTGCTGCAGCAGCTGCACCGGCATCAGCAGCAGGTCGTCGAAATCAAGGGCGTTGTTGGCGGCCAGGGCGCGCCGGTAGCGGCGGTAGGCCTCGGCCTCGTGCTTGCCGCGGGGGCCGGGGTGCTCCTCCTCGAGCCGCTCCGGCAGCCAGCCCTGGTTCTTGGCGCTGCTGATCGCCCAGCGCACCTTCTTCGGCTCGAAACGCTTGGGGTCGAGCTGCATTTCCTGGGTGACGATCTCCTTGACCAGGCTCTGGGCGTCGCTCTCGTCGTAGATGGAGAACTGGCGCGTCCAGGTGAGTCCCTCGGGGTCCCGGAACTTGTCGATGTCGAAGCGGAGCAGCCGGGCGAACAGGGCGTGGAAGGTGCCGATCCAGAGGTCCTTGATCACCTCCCGGTAGATGCGGCTGCGCAGCTGCTTCTGCTCCCGGGCCGGCAGGGTGCTCCAGGGCTGGCCGAACTGGCTCTGGGCCAGCCGCTGGGCCAGCAGCACCTCCAGGCGCTCCTTCATCTCGCGGGCGGCCTTGTTGGTGAAGGTGACCGCCAGCACCTGGGCTGGATCGACGCCGTGGTGCCCGATCAGGTGGGCGATGCGGTGGGTCAGGGCCCGGGTCTTGCCGCTGCCGGCCCCGGCCACCACCAGCAGCGGGCCGGTGTGGTGATCGACCGCCCGCCGCTGGGCCTCGTTCAGACCGGCCAGAAAACTCACAGGCCCCGGCGTGGAAGGTTGAAATCGGACCCTAGCAGCCCCCTTCCGATAGGCGCGCCGATCGGAACAGATACGGGTCGATCAGATAAACGAAAAGCCGCGGTTCTGTTTCCGCAATCCATAGCCAACAAACGGGGTCGCTAGCTCTTCGACATCAACCAAGAGGACTAAACAGGCGGCGCTCAAAGGAGGCAAGGTCGTCGAAAGAATCAGAGCGCTGACGCAGTTGCTCGAAGCTTCCATAGGCTTTGATATGTCCTCTCTCGAATTCGAAGATGCAATCCGACCGCATGACTGTGGAGAGTCGGTGGGCGATCACCACCAAGGTACAGCGGCGTCCGATCACTTCAATGGCATCCATCACCTCGGATTCAGTGCGGTTGTCGAGGGCGCTGGTGGCCTCATCGAGCACCAGGAACTTGGCATCGCGATAGAACGCACGCGCCAGCGCCAGCCGTTGGCGCTGTCCACCCGACAGGCGGATGCCGTTGTCGCCGATCGGGGTGAACAGACCAAGGGGAAGCTCGGCGACGATGTCGGCGAGTTGGGCGGCCTGGAGAGCCTCCCAGACCCGCATCTGATCCACCGCGTCGACCTCCTCGGCGAAGGCGATGTTCTCGATGATGTTGCCGTTGAGAAGATTGATCGACTGCGGCACATAGGCGCAGTTGGCCTGCCAAGCGGGCACATCGGCATCATCCACATCAATGCCGTCCAACTGCAGGGTGCCGCTGCTGGGCCGCAGCAGGCAGAGCAACTGGTTGGCGGTGGTGGTCTTGCCGCTGCCAGTGGCACCGACAAAGGCCACGCGGGAGCCCACCGGGATCGACATGGAGATGTCATGGAGCACATTCACATCAGTCCCCGGATAGCGGTAGCTGACGTTCTTGAGCCGGATGACACGCTTGGGCATGACCCCATCAGGAGAAGGCACGCCTTCGGAGCGAATGGTGAGCCGGGTCTCGGGCAATTCAATCAGTTTGAGGGTCTCCTCAAGGTCAGGAAGGCCCGCCCTCAGGGAGGTAATGGCCCGGAAGCTGTCCTGCAGCGGCGGTGTGAGCTTGAGGGAGGTGACCGCTACCGTGGCCAGGAACGGAATGATCTTCAGCAACGCCCCGGGATCGGGGTTAGAGAGCAGGGGGAGCATTCCGGCCGCGAAGATCATGGTGATGCCGAGCGGTTCGATCAGCGCTCGCGGTGTCTCCGGGAGGACATCGGCCTTCCACATGAACGGAATCGTGTCGCGCCCCGCCTGCTGGTAGTGGCGCTCGAAGTAGGGCTCCGAACCCGTGAGCTGCACATCGAGAATCGTGCGCATCGATTCGGAAAGAATCGAATTGGTGCGGACCTCCAGCAGGATCCGCTGCCGGGCGGCAAAGCGCAGGAAAGGGGTGATGGCTGTGGAGATCAACAGATAACCGGCCAGCAGCCCCAGAATCAGCCCAACAGCCAGCAATTTACCGACGATCAGCATGCCGGCGGAGAGCAGGGCGATCACGAACACGCCACTGGCCAGCTGCAGCAGAGGCAGCACAACAATGTCGGCGACGCGCGACACATTGATCAGCACCTTGGCGGAGATATCCGAATTTGACTCTCCGAGAAAATAGACATAGGGCTGGGCGATCAACTTTCGCTGCGCCATGTCGGAAAGATCACGCCAGATCGACGCCTTGAGTCGCAGCTGGAAGGCCCGCAACAGCAGCTTGGAGAGCGAGGAAAACCAGGCGGCCGCAACGAAGGCCACCACCAGGACCACCACCTTGACGCGTGGATCTTCCGGAACCAGGCCTTCCCAGGGGATGGAGGGGCGGTTCTCACCGCCGACCACGACGGTGAACAGCCGGGCCACCAGGGCCACCACCACCAGATCGGCCACACCGGCGAGGATCGCCAGCGGGATCAGCCGCATCAGCGCCTGCTTGCGGCGACGCGGCAATTGGGCCAGAAGTCGCACCAAACTCTTGAAGGTTTGGCTTTTGCGAAACATCTGGTCAGACTTTTGCGGGAATCGTACCCGTGCGGCCAGAAGGGCCGCCGCCACGCCAGCCAGTCAGTTCAGTGATCGCCACATGGCCGAAAACCGGCGCCGCCACTGGTCGATCCGCACGGCCATCACGGGGGGCGAGCGCAACGGCGACGCCCCCTCCCGCAGCAGGAGGGTCCAGTGGGCGTCGATGGCCTCCAGGGCCGAATGCCAGCGCTCCTGCAGCACCGGCTCGCTGCTGGCCTCCAGCAGGCTGGCGAGCCGGGCCGGCGGCGGCAGCCAGGCCAGCGGGTCGGCCACCGCCGCCTGGATCCTCTCCAGATCGTGCTCCAGGCTGCCACAGCCGATCTGGTGGCCCACCACCCCCGGATCGAGGCTGTCGGCCAGGGCGTGGTTGAGGCTGCTGAACACCACACAGCCGCAGGCCATCGCCTCCAGGGGCGGCAGGCCGAAACCCTCGCTCACCCCCCGGCCGCGCCAGTAGTCGGCGGAGTCGTAGAGGACGACGGCCGCACTGTTGAACAGATCCACCAGATCGTCCACCCAGCCGCTCTGGACCTCCACCCGCAACCCGCGCCGGCGCAGGGCCGGCACCAGCTGCCCCAGGACGTAGTCACTGCACTTGCGCTGCTGCACCAGGACGTCGATGGGGCGCCCGCAGCCCACGGGAGCCGCCCGGTTGCCCCGCTCCAGCCACTGGGGCTGGAGCGCGTTCGGCACCAGGAACAGGGGGTTGCGGGGGGCCCGGTCGCCCCAGTAGCCGAGGGTGTTGCGGCTCACCGCCAACAGCGGCACCCCGGGGGGCAGCGAAAACCCATAACCGCTGCTGTGGGCGTGGTACGCCAGGGGTCTGCCCCGCAGTCGCCGCAGCAGGCGGGGCACGTCGAACCCCCAGCTGACGATCCAGAGGGCCTCCCCGGGCGCCCGCTCCCGGGCCAGCAGATCATCCAGGAACGGGTGGTCGGGCTCCCGCTTCCGGTAGGTGACCACCTCGGTGGGGGTCAGCTGGGACGTCAGCCGTGCGGTCTGCAGTTCCACCAGCAGGCCGCCGCCGCGGAAGCGGCCGGTGGTGCCGGGGAGCAGGAAACGGATCGGACGCACGCGTCAGGGAAGGGGCGGCGGCCGCCGCTGGCCTGGCAAACCTAAGCGGGGACCGCTTCCGTGCTGCCGGCGCGAGTGCGGCGGGTGAGGAAGCCGAACAGCACCTTGCCGATCGCCGCCACCAGATTGCCTTCCAGCTCCTGGAACATCTTCATGTTGCAGTGGAAGGCCTCGTTGGCCTCGCCCACGATCCGGTCGGCCATGGCCTGGTCGATGGGCAGGCTGTCGAGGGTGGCGCGGTAGTTGGCCTTGAAGGCCTTCTCGTCGTCGATGGCGTCGAATTCATAGAAGCGCAGGCCATCGTGCTCACCCAGGCTCATCGCCTTCTGGGCGATGTTCTTGAGGATCTGGCCCCCGGAGAGGTCGCCGATGTAGCGGGTGTAGTGGTGGCCGACCAGCAGCTCGGGGCACTCCCGGGCCACCTGGTGCAGGCGGGCCACATACTCCTGGGCGCCGGGGGTGGCGCGGATCTGCTGGCGCCAGTCGCCACCGAAATAGAAGGTGAGATCGGCCTCGAGCGATTCGCGGCGGTTGAGCTCGGGGGAGGCGATCGGACCGACCACCGGATGGTCGGCCAGCTTGCCGATCTCCTCCTCCATGGCGCTGTAGACGAACCACAGGTCGGCCACCAGGGTGCGATAGCTGGCCTTGTCGACGACCCCCTTGAGGAAACAGCTCACGAAGCCGGTGTTCTCGGCCATGGTGTGGGCTTTCTTCGTTCCCTCACGGAGTTGGGAAGCAAGGGCGACGGGCATGGGATCGGGGAGCTGCGCGGGCAGACGTACAAACGTAGGTGGGGCCTACGGGACGACGCGGCAAGGTTGCGAAGGATTACGCGGCCCGGGTGCCCCCGGCCGACACATCGCCGAAGAGATCGAACAGCTCCCGGCACACCTGCTGCAGCACGCCGACCACCTCCTCGGCGGGGAGATGGGACCCCGAGGGCTGCCAGTCCCCCACCGTGGCCAGGCGCCAGCGCTCCGATTCGTAGGTGAGCCCGCGGATCAGCACGCCCAGCAGCCGGGGCCGTTCGCCGGATCCGACCGGCGCCCGCTCCAGGCGCAGCTGGACCAGCAGCGAGCGGCACTGCAGGCGGGGGCTCCAGCCGGGGAAGTGGAAGGAGAGATCCAGCGTCTCCCGCTCATCGAAGGCCCGGGTGAGGGGATCGTCGCGCCAGGGGGTGAGGTTGGCCCGGGCGGCGGGGAAATGCAGGCGGAAGTGACCCACCACCGCGGCGATCGCGGCGGCCAGTTCCACCGATCGGGCCTGGTCGGCCGCATTCATGCCGTTTCCCCTGAGCAGAAAGCCAATGTGTCCGAAACCTAGGCTCATCGGCGTGTTCCGTGCCGACTCAATGGCCACATACGAGAAGCTCACCGTCCCGTCCAGCGGCACGGCGATCCGATTCGAGGGCGGCCAGCCGATCGTTCCCAACGACCCGATCATTCCCTTCATCCGCGGCGACGGCACCGGCGTGGACATCTGGCCCGCCACCCAGCGGGTGCTGGACGCGGCCGTGGCCAAGGCCTACGGCGGTGAGCGCCGCATCGAGTGGTTCAAGGTGTACGCCGGCGACGAAGCCTGCGAGCTCTACGGCACCTACCAGTACCTGCCCCAGGACACCCTGACGGCGATCGAGCAGTACGGGGTGGCCATCAAGGGCCCCCTCACCACCCCGATCGGCGGCGGCATCCGCTCGCTGAACGTGGCCCTGCGCCAGATCTTCGACCTCTACTGCTGCGTCCGGCCCTGCCGTTACTACGACGGCACCCCCAGCCCCCACAAGCGGCCCCAGGACCTGGATGTGGTGGTCTACCGGGAAAACACCGAAGACATCTACATGGGGATCGAGTGGGAGGCCAGCGATCCGGTCTGCCTCGAGCTGATCGCCCACCTCAACGACACCGTGATCCCCGCCAACGGCAAGCTGGGCAAGCGCCGCATCCCCGAGGGCGCCGGCATCGGCATCAAGCCGGTGAGCAAGGCGGGCACCCAGCGCCACGTGCGCAAGGCCATCCGCCATGCCCTGGGCCTGGAGGGCGCCAAGCGCCACGTGACCCTGGTGCACAAGGGCAACATCATGAAGTTCACCGAGGGGGCCTTCCGCGACTGGGGCTACGAGCTGGCCACCACCGAATTCCGTGACCAGTGCGTCACCGAGCGGGAGAGCTGGATCCTGGGCAACCTGGAGGAAAAGCCCGGCCTGAGCATCGAGGACAACGCCCGCCTGATCGAACCGGGCTACGACAGCCTCACCCCCGAGAAGAAGGCGGCCGTCGACGCGGAGGTGAAGACCGTGCTCGACGCCATCGGCGCCAGCCACGGCGGCGGCCAATGGAAGTCGATGGTGATGGTCGACGACCGGATCGCCGACAGCATCTTCCAGCAGATCCAGACCCGGCCCCAGGAGTACTCGGTGCTCTGCACCCTCAACCTCAACGGCGACTACATCTCCGACGCGGCGGCGGCAGTGGTGGGGGGCCTGGGCATGGCGCCCGGGGCCAACATCGGCGACAACGCGGCGATCTTCGAGGCCACCCACGGCACCGCTCCCAAGCACGCCGGCCTCGACCGGATCAACCCCGGATCGGTGATTCTCTCCGGCGTGATGATGCTGGAGTACATGGGCTGGCAGGAGGCGGCTGACCTGATCACCCAGGGGATCAGCGCCGCGATCGCCAACAAGGAGGTCACCTACGACCTGGCCCGGCTGATGGAACCGCGCTCCGAGGCCGTCAGCTGCTCGGGATTCGCCGAGGCCGTGGTGCGCCACTTCGGGGGCTGAAGCCAACGGAAGCCAGGGGGTGAGCCACCCCCGTGAAGACGGTCGGGGATCGCCTGCAAAACCACGACAAGCCCCTTAGGGTCCCCCCGAACCATCATTCCGGGGATGCTGTCTGCGAGGAGCTGGCGGTCCAAGGCGGCTCGACAGCTGATCAGGCTGCTGCCAAAGCGGGTGCAGCTGGCCACCTCCTACCGGCAGGTGAATGGTGCCGCGCCCGATCTGCGCAGCCCCCGGCTGCTGAGCGAGCGGATCCTGCATCGGATGCTGACGGATCGCGACCCCCTGCTGCACACGTTCTGCGACAAGATCGCCGCCAAGGAATGGATCGCGGCCCGCATCGGAGCGGGACGCACCCCGCAAACGCTGGGGGTCACCGACAGCGTTGAGGCCTTGCTGGCCCTGCCGCTGCCGGAGCGCTGGATGCTCAAGGCCAGCCACGGGTGCGGCTGGTTTCAGCTGGTGGCCGCCCCCAGCCATCCCCTCGACGCGGCGGTGCTGGAGCAGGCCCGCAGCTGGTTGGGCGTCGACTACGCCGACACCTTCCAGGAATGGGGCTACAGGGGGGTGCCACCGCGGCTGATGGCCGAGGAGTTTCTCAGCTTCGCCGGTGGGCAATGCATGGAGATGAGCGCGTACTCCTTCCGCGGTCGCGTCCAGGGGCTGAGGCTTTTCGTGCCGGAATCCGCCCTTGTCCCCCACCGAAGCAGCCAGGGGCATCTGCCCCGCACCAAGGAGCTGTTTCTCGATCAGGGCCTCCGGCCGCTGCCGCTGGTGCGGCCCCAGCACGACCACTGGCCAGCGCTCGCCGGCACCGATCGTCAGCCGCTGGAGGAGTTCCTCGCCCTGGCGGGGGAACTCTCCGCGGCGACGAGCTTTCTGCGGGTGGACGGCTTCCTCAGCGACAGGGGTGTGCTGGTGGGGGAACTGACGCCCTACCCGGGGGCGGGGATCTGGCTGCGGATGCCGCGGCAGTGGGATGCCTGGTTCGGTGCCTTCTGGGATTGAACGGGCGCTGGCGTGGGGGCCCGCACGAGCGATCAGAATGGCCCGCATGAGCCTTCCGTCCATCGCGGCCAGCGGGTCCCCGGCTGCCGGGTCGCCCGGCGCCGGCTTCATCGCCGCCGACCCCTGCGTCCACTGCGGTTTCTGCCTGCCCACCTGCGCCAGCTACCGGGTGCTGGGGACCGAGATGGACTCGCCCCGGGGGCGCATCCATGCCCTCAAGGCGATCGCTGCGGGGGAGCTGGCGCTGGATGCCACGGTGGCGAAGCATTTCGACACCTGCCTGGGCTGTTTCGCCTGCGTCACCGCCTGTCCCGCGGGGGTGCGCTACGACGAGCTGATCGAGACGATGCGGCCGCAGCTGAACGCACCCGAGCTGCGCAACCCCGGCCAGCGCGCCTTCCGGCGCCTGCTGTTCGCCCTGCTCCCCTACCCCGGGCGGCTGCGGGCCCTGCTGGCCCCCCTGCGGGCCTACGCCGGCACGCCCCTGCAGGCCCTGGCGCGCCGCAGCGGCCTGACCCGCCTGTTCGGGCCGCAGATCGCGGCGATGGAGACCCTGCTGCCGCCCCTGCCGGCGCAGTCCTTCCGGGACGACTGGCCGGTGCTGGTGCCGGCCGTGGGGCCCCGCCGCCACCGGGTCGGGCTGGTGCTCGGCTGCGTCCAGCGGGTGTTCGAGCCGGGGGTCAATGCCGCCGCCATCCGGGTGCTGGCCGCCAACGGCATCGAGGTGGTGATCCCCCCCGACCAGGGCTGCTGCGGCGCCATGACCCACCACCAGGGGGAACTGGAGCAGACCCGGGAGCTGGCGTCGGCCCTGGTGGCCAGCTTCGAGGCGGTGATCGGCCCGGGACGGCCGGCGGGGCCCGAACCCCTTGATGCCGTGCTGGTGGCCGCCTCGGGCTGCGGCCACACCATGAAGTCCTACGGGGAGATCCTCGGCACGCCCCATCCCCTGCTGGGCACGGTGGCCGACATCCAGGAATTCCTCGACGGAGTCGGGCTCAGCGACAGCTTTCAGGCGGCCCTGCAGCCCCTGACCCACGACGACGGCACCCCCGCCAGCGCCGAGCGCCCCGTGCAGCTGGCCTATCACGATGCCTGTCACCAGCTGCACGGCCAGGGTCTGGCGGCCCAGCCCCGGCGCCTGCTGGGCCGGATCCCCCACGTGCGGATCCGCGAAGCCACCGAAGCCGGCGTCTGCTGCGGCAGCGCCGGCATCTACAACCTCGTTCAGCCGGAGGAGGCCGCCGAACTGGGCCAGATCAAGGCCGCCGATCTCGCCGGCACCGGAGCCCAGCTGGCGGTGAGCGCCAACGTGGGCTGCACGCTGCAGATCCGCCAGGCCATGGAGGCGCAGCCGAGGCCATTGCCGGTGGTCCATCCGATCGAACTGCTGGATCGCAGCTACGCCGGTCCGGCCTGAGCCTCCATCCACCGCCAGGCCTCCCACAGAGTGTCCCCGTCGCCGAGATTGCCGGGAAAGGTGAGCACGGGCAGGGGCCCCGGATGGCCCCCTGGGACTGGCTCGGTGGCGGCCAGCACCAGGGACAGGCCCGGCAGCAGCTGGCCCTGGAGCTCCACGTGATCCAGGGCCAGCCCATCGGCCAGCAGGGTGTGGGTGGTGATGCCCCCCTTGCTGATCAGGTAGCCCAGGCCCGGGGCCAGGCCGGCCGCCAGCCGTGCCATCAGCCCCGCCAGGACCAGGCCCAGCTCCCGGCGCTCAGCGGCATGGCGGCAGCGGGCCTCACCGCGGCTGGTGTAGAGC
>NZ_JAYGIA010000049.1:0-14482 GCF_034931165.1 Synechococcus sp. BA-124 BA4
AAGCCTGCAGCTGGGTGGCGGAATTCGTGGACTGGTACAACCATCGGCACCGCCACAGCGCCATCCGGTTCGTGACGCCGGATCAGCGCCACAGCGGTCAGGCCGGTGGTATCTGCCGGCACCGTGCCCGTGTCTATGAGCAGGCCCGCCAGCGACACCCCCGCCGCTGGAGCCGCAGCACCCGCTGCTGGCGTCAGCCGGAGGTGGTCTGGATCAATCCACCGCCACCGGAAAACTCCATGGATCCAGCTACCTTGGTCATGGCCGCCTGATCAGCGGCAGGGGCGTCATCTTTCCTGGCAGTCACCGGGGTTGGAGGGGATTCTTGCAGGAGCAGCTTGGATCAAGAGATCTAAAGGCCAAGGGACCTTGTCAACGAGTGAAAGGCCGTAATTGCGAGCACTAACCGCATTCCCAAAACTCTTGAGGAGCGCATATTTGCGAGCGCCGGATGAAACAAGTTTGGCCGACGGCATTAACAGCTTGACGTCGCCAAATGATACTCCGTTGTCAAGTTGAATGACTACATCATAACTTGACGGGTTGAAGCTGACGATTACATTAAGATCTTCGGATTCCGGCTGTGGATGGCTGGGTGCGCTACGTCCAGGCTGAGAATTTACCGTAATAGCAACAAGAGATGCTCCGATAATTGAGTGCCAAGCGCAACGTAGCCCCGGGGTAAAGAGGGAGAAATAACGGGGCAAGCCTTCATGCCGGGGACCAACCTGAACAGAGGGTAGCGAACCACCAAGGAAGACAGGGCTCTTCCGCAAATTGTTCAGACCGTGGTACATGGCCAATCTTTTTTCGAATCCTAGCAGAACAGGCAATCTCCAGCAGCGATGGTATGGCTTTCTACACAGTTCGAGGTCAGCCAACCTGTCAACAAAGATAAAAAGAAATAGGGTTGGCCTTCATATGGTTCACCGTAAAGCGTGAACGATGAGCACACGCATCATGCATATTCCAATCCTCTGTGGCCACTCAAAGTGCTACTGATTCAAAACCGGCGCGAGGTGCCACACGCCAGTGGTACAAAGAAGAAGAGATGTATTGATGAGAGCGTCGATGCTGTAGCCCGCAATGGATCTCCGTGGCGTGGGCTAATCTGTGATCCGAACATTCATGTCAGTTTCTAGACATAGGAAAAAGGATATCTGTGTAGCGGAAGCCGCCTTGAAGCTATAGTATCCGTCAGTTCGGATCCCAGCCAGCATTCATCGTTACGTGGAACATCGATCGAGCTTGCTAGCTGTACCTGTATTCATCATCGCACCCTGACTAGAACCTGCCGGGTTTGTACACTGATCGGAAGTCGAGCGCAATCCAGAGTTGGGCCGGTCATTTGGTTTATGAAATTTGCCAGTCGGGTGCGTGACATGACAGTCGCAGTAAAATCTAGAACCATCTTGCATTAGCTAAGTAGCAGCCTGAAGAAATGCATACTTAAGTCGCGGTTCCAATTGAAGCGCAAGAGGCTTGCGGTTGTCCGTGCACTAATGTCCTTAAGCTGGTCCCAGAAGACGCCACCGACAAAATCAAAGCCAATGGTATTCTAATCTTCCAGTTATAGCTATAATACTTGATAACCTAAACAGATTCTTGGAACTGGCCTTGGTTCTTTCTCTGATGACGCAGGCTACTCTGGCATTTTATCTTCCGTCTCCACGTATTAGATTCAGGCTAATTTCTGGAAGCTGAAGCGAGGTGTATAAGCTCATCAAGCATTGGTAGGCTTATCGCGCATCAGCGTCGTCGGCCATTGAAAGGCTCCAGAATATCGTCAGCAACTTGACTTGCGAATGATTGAGTCTAGGCCAGAAAGCGTGTTCACCTGAAACCCGAGCTTCTGATGGATCAGAAGCAAGATCTGTTCACCTTTAGGGCGAATATCGGTCTGTCTGTATCGACGAGAATCTCCGTGGTAACATCACCTCGCTGTCTTAACTGGCACCATGACTGCTAATAAGGTCAAGTTGATGATATGAACGACACATCTGGTTCCCTTGCACTATCAGTAGAACTATCACATAAGGAGATTAGCAGATATAGAAAGCCGAGCACATCTGGCAGAAGTCGTTACAAGATGCTCGGATTAGTGGTCGCTGTTCGACTCTGGAAATTTCAATTGCATTGTCGTTCCAGGAGAATCCTGGTCAAGGACGCTAATCTCACCACCCATTACCTGGACAAATTTCGCAACCAATGCCAATCCGACACCAGAGCCAGCCTTTATGCCACTAGTCTGAGGCGTACGATAAAAGGGCTTAAAAATTGCTTCCCGCTCTAATGCGGGGATACCAGGACCGTGATCAGCAACATGGATCACGACAAACCCAGACTCGCGGAAAAGCGAAAGCGTTATAGGCTGGTCTTCAGGAGAATATTTTGCAGCATTCTCAATTAGATTCTGTATGCATTGACGTAGACGATCTTCATCAACTCGAACTTCACAGTTTTCGATCTCCCTGCTCTGGTCGATGGTTTCAAATCGGAGACGATCGCCCCAGGGCAAAGAGTGAGATTCAGCAACAAGTGCCTTGATTAACTGATACGGATGTACAACAGAACAGGAAAGCATCAGGTTTCCCGATTCACTGCGAGCTAGGTCAGTGAGCATCCGCACCAAACGCTCTGAACTGACTGCCTCCTTTTCAGTCGAAACAATAAGTTCGCGATCCTGTTCAGATAACCCATTTAGACGGCGATTCAGAAGCCTTGCAGAAGAGCGAATCAAAGCAAGAGGAGTTGATAGCTCATGGCTGATTGAACGTATATATAACTGCTGTTGTATCCAGGCTTCTTGCAAGCGAGTCGACAAATCATTGTAAGCTTGGATGATTGGCTGCAATTCAGATGGCTGACCAAAAACGTCAAGTTGGTGATCTGCTACTTTTCCTGAAGGACGAAGCGCTACCCCATCCATGGCCTCTTCTAAACGAGATAGAGGTCGTAGGGAGTAAAACATAACCCATTGGATAATAGCAAATACTGCAAAAACAAGCAGCAACCACGTTGCTAAAAGCAGCAGAATATTTTCACGACGGCTCGCAGGATTCACGCCAACATCTTCCAGGAATCGCAATACGCCTTGATTATCTGGTAAAGGCATGGAGCAGGTATAGAAGATTTCAGTGTCATAGGCAAATGTCCGCGGTTTCTGCATGCCAGGGGCATTAACACCAGCAGCGGCAAGTAAGCCCTTTTTGTCAAAGAAGTTTTGAGCCGAGTCCGTGTCAGGGAAAAGAGGTGCTTGATTCGGACGACTTAGCCAGACGAGAACTCGCTTCGCTGAAAAGTCGTTGAGAACCCTTAGCAGAACTTGGTCGTCAATAGGACCCTCGCTTCTCTCGTGGGAAATGCTACTGGCTATGGACTCAACTGTTGCCATCACTAATCGTTCGTGGCGTTGAAGGCGATCGCGACGGACAACCACCTCAGCACCAGCCAAGACGAGTGCATAACTCAGAGTGATCAGGCCAAGCAGGGACCAACCCATGCGGCGGCGAATCGAGTATGAGGACTTGGCCACAGATTTAAAGCAATTACATCATTTATAGCCTGAAGGCTACCAAAGAGCAAGCAACTGAGTAGAAAGCTCCATAATAAGGTTAATCAGAATAGGTTTTTGGAGACTCGGCTCAGCCCGTTAACTAAATTAGACCGTACGCACTATCAAACATTGAAGAATTCATATGCTATACCAGCCGCATTGGGACCTGTCTGGCCAAGCCCAGAAGCAGTTAGACCGTCAATCTCTGCGTCAATAATTAATATGTTAGTGCTGTTATCGAGTGGACTAGAAAAAGCAAATGACTCACCATACTCTGAATGAACATTATTTACCGTTGCATCTGTGACAACAACATCGGAAGAAGCCGAGAAAGTGTAAGCATAAGCGTCGGCTCCATTGTAACCAGTTAAGGTATCCTTGACAAAACCCCTTGTGTAGTTGCCATCAAAGCCTAGTCCACCAACGGCAACAAGGTTTTCTACAGAAGTATCGTTCATAATGGCACCTGTAATACCGTCCATTTTAAAACCTATAGTACCTTTCTGGACGTGCAACATGTTGTCAACGTTATAAATCCACCCATCTTCAAGGTCGAGTGAAGACCGCAACTCATAAAGTGCCGAATCAGATTCCGCCCATGCAACAATATCGCTACCGATCGAGAGTCTGCTGACATCAAGAAAACTATTCGCAAAGAGCTCCTTATTCTTGGCAACCAATAGCTGAGCATTGGCAAGCACATTTGGCTTGTAGTTTGCTGCAAGAACTTCTTGATTGTCTGCATCCGAACTCAGTAAGCCCTGAGTTGACGACTCGAGGGTACTGTAAACCCCATTGGTGTTATTTCGAAGCATGAATGCAGCGCCAATGGGGTCAATTACTGGCTGGTTCATGCCTCCGCCCACATTATTGGAAAGAACAGGAACTTCGGTGACAAAAGAATGTTGACCAAGAATCTTAACGTCTTCAAAGATTGCATTTGCTGAAGGGGTTTCAAATCCACCTTCGGGAGGGTCGGGAAAGCCATTGACCTGAACTCCTACAGGACCGGTTAGGAATCCATAGGAATTTCCATCGACAAAGCCAAATGGATTATTATACAGGTAATAATTGGAATCGATGGTATCGATTCGACCGTCTCCAGATGTTATTATGTCATCGAATACTGCATTAAGGCTTTGCTGCAGAGCCAATTGAATGTCTTTGGCTGATAGAGACTCCCCGTTTACATTGAGACTGCTGACCTCAGATCCCAGGGGGTTAGTGCGCTCAAGCTGTGCTAAATAATCAACATAAGGGCGGATAAAACGCGCGTTACTATAAGAACCAAGGATGGGAACATCGGTCCTATTCGACGCCTCTACATCCTTAACTGTGAGTCCATTAACACCATTGAGAGCAACTGCTGCAACTTCATAATCAATAAAATCAACGTCTTCAATGAGAATATTCTGATTCCCGTTGCCATGGATTCCGTGATGGGCGCTCCGACCAATAGTGCCGTTCTTAATTACAAGGTTGCTCACGGCATCGTTTCCATTTAGACCGAAATCGTGCGGTCCCTGGCCAGTAATGAAGGGGGCGCCTGCAAGTTCTATAACAGAAAAGAAACGCTGCTGCAGTGCATGCTCCTCACTCTGTTCAATTTGAAATCCATTCAGATCGATAATGCTTCCACTTGCGCCACCTTTGATGGCAATCATTGCAAAGAAGCCTATGCCGTATGACTTGGGATCATAAGGACCTCCAGCCACTGTGAATTGACTTGGAAGTGGACCGCCAGATCGATAGGAGTCAAGAAGATCGCCATCTTGTAAACCAAGCCTCTGTGCATCAACTCCAAAGACCTGAGTGCCAACCGCATTTGGATTGAAACTTAGATCTTCCATTATAATGTAATGGCCAGGCTTGTCGAGAATTAGCGTCCCATTCGCAATGTCGGACTGGTAGATAAAGAATTTAGTTAACTCTTGGGCGGTGTGACCACCGCCTATCCATTGACTATCGGATGCATAATCTTCGAATTCGTATTTATCGGTTTCAGAGGGAAGCTTTTTAAGTTGGCCTCGCAAACTATTTTCTTCTGTGTCAGTATTGTTTGGTTCGTCGTCGTCTGGGTCTGAAAGATGGCAATTATAACCCGAGGCGATTATAGGCAATTGACTGTTTCCCCCTGAAGATATAGGAGGGGTGTAATCGCGCAGCGGGACTCTGGTATCCGAAGGGCCTGTACTATATTGTAAAGCTGTAATAGCAGGGACTTCTGGTTGGCCTGACTGAAAATGATTAGATTGATCTGAATCGGGCGCGAACCATGAACTGTATCGAATAGACTCAGTCGAAGACGATGAATTATCTAGATTTGCCGCTCCCTCGCCATCATGTTTCTCGTCGGAGATATAAGGAAATCTGCCACTTGATACCCTCCGAGAGTTGATATGTTCACGGTATATCTTCTTGTTGGCTTCAAGATAGCTGAGGAAAGGAGAACTCACGTAAATCCTTCAGATACCCATCCATAGGATGGCTCAAGCCACCGAGCCATGTCTGATGCGCAGAGTGCGCAATGGTATGCCAACACTGCGCAATTCGCACAATTGCTTGGCTTAGTGGTTGCCGAATCAGCGCCATGGGTTGATTCAGAGCCCAATTTTGATCCGGGTTCCGGCTGCCGCCCTAAGGCCTGATTCAAAGTGTGCCAAAGGCTGTCTTGCCGGGGCTGCGAGCATGGGTTCAGGTCGGTGAGATTGCCACCTCTCAGTGCCCCAAAGCCTTTCTGCCGCAACCGATCTCGATCTAATCAGCTACCTCAAGGCTATCCCTGACGCCCGGATGCGGCGCGGGGTTCGCATCCCCGCCTGGTACCTCCTGTTGGTGGCGGTGCTTGGGATCCTGAGCAAGTGCGAGAGCCTCCGCGATCTGGACCGTTTTGCTCGGCGTCATCACGCTGTGCTCACGGAGTCACTTGGGATCGAGCTCAAGCGTCCTCCCTCCGATTCCGCTTTCCGCTACTTCTTCCTGCAGGTGGATGTCGTTGCTGTCTGCGCCGCCATCCGGGATTGGACCATTGCCCAGATCCCAGGCGGGGCAGATGGTTTGGATCAACTGGTCTGTGATGGCAAGACCCTGCGGGGCTCGATTGTGGCCACCAGTGGAGGGGTTCAGCTTTCATCGCTCAGGTGACGCTGTATTCGGCGGCCTTGGGTGTGGCGATCGCTCAGGCTTGCTACGCCACCGGTGCGAACCATGAGCGGGCGCTCCTCCAGAAGCTGCTTGGGGAGCTGGATCTTGAGGGCGTGCTGATCCAGGCAGATGCGCTGCACACGCAGCAGGCGTTTTTCGGCAGCTCACAAAGCAGGGGGCCGACCAGGGCCGCCCAAAAGTCTGTCCTGGTAGGCCTTGGCGGGCCTGTCACCATTGGGTTTCGTCAGCGGGTCTCACCGCTCCCGATGCCCGAAACCGTCTCCGCTGCAGTCGATCTGGGCGCGCCGGATGATCTGATCAGCTTCCTCAAGGCCATTCCCGATGGCCGCTACCGCCGCGGGGTGCGTTACCCGCAGTGGTTTCTGCTGTTGGTGGCGGTGCTGGGGATCCTGAGCGGCTGCAGGAGCTCCCGTGATCTCGAGGCGTTCGCCAAACGACACCGGGAAGCGCTGAATCAGGCTTTGGGCCTGAATTTCAAGCGCTGGCCCTCCGATGCCACCTTCCTCTACCTGTTCAACAAAGCCCATTTGCAGGAATTCGGCGAGGTGCTGCAGGCCTGGATGATCAGCCAGATCCCAGGTGGGGCAGAGGGTCTGGATCAGTTGGTGTGTGACGGCAAGACCCTACGGGGCTCAGCCATCGAGACGGAGGACGGCAATCACCGGTTCGTTTGACGTGACCCCCTTCATTGGTCCAGGCGCAATGAGAGTGGGTGGTTATGCAGCAGCTGGTTGAGCTGCCTCCAGGGGCGTACGCCCCTGGAGGGCCGAATGCGGCCTCAAGTTGTTGTACTCCCAGCGCCAGCGATCAGCCAAGGTTTGGGCCTCGCTCACGGATGTGAACAGCTCAGTGTTCAGGAACTCATCTGTTCGACGACAATCTGGTTGAGGCGCACATCAACCTGATTGACACGGGACACTCATCCCTGAACCGGCTGTTGAACGACTCGGCAAACCCGTTCTGCCACGGTGATCCTGGTTCGATGTAGGCCGTGGTGGTGCCGCTGTTCTCGCTCCAGCGCTTGAGGGCGTGGGCGATGAATTCGGGCCCGTTGTCGCTGCGGATGAACGCTGGGGCTGGGTAGAGGCTGGTGAGCTCCTCCAGCACCGCCACGACGTCTTTGGCCTTGCAGCGCCTGCCCACCCGGATGGCCAGGCAGAGACGGCTGTGCTCGTCGATCACGTTGAGGAACTTGAGCCGCCGGCCATCGGCCGTGGCGTCGAATTGGAAGTCCATCGCCCAGACCTGGTGCGGGTGCTCAGCCTGGTGACGTCGCACCGAGCCTTCAGCCGGGCGTGCCCTCTTCTGTTTGCGGGGGGTGGGCCGCTGCAGGCCCTCCTCGCGCCAGAGCCGGTGCACCCGCTTGTGGTTCACCGTCCAGCCTTCCCGCCGCAACAGGCGGTGGGCCATGCGCCGGCCCCAGCGGATGTGCTCAGCTGCGATTTCGCGGAGACGATGCCTCAGCTTGGCCTCCTCAAGATCGACGACCTTGCCGACATGCCGCTGGCTGCTGCGGTGCTGGCCCACCAAGCGGCAGACCCTCCGCTGGGATGCCCGGTAACGCTCCTGCAGGACTGTGACGGCCCGCCGGCGACGCTCCGGGCTCAGAAGTTTCCCTCAGCGAGATCCTTGAGCATCGCCTTGTCGAGCTCTGCTTCCGCCAGAAGCCTTTTGAGCCGGGCGTTCTCTTTCTCCAGCTGGCTGAGCCGTTTGGCCTCTTCTGCCTTCATTCCGCCGTAGAGCTGCCGCCAGCGGTGGTAGGTGGGCTGGGAGACCTCGAGAACTCGGCAGGCGTCCGCAACTGTCTGGCCCTGGGCAAGCAACTGGTCAGCCGTTTTGAGCTTGCGGATGATCTGCTCGGGTGTGTGGCGGGTTCGTTTCATGGTGGAGTCCCCGGCCCAGTCTGGCCGGATGAGGACTCTCATTCACCCTGGACCGATTTCAGGGGGACCACGCCACGTTGCTCAGGTCACGGTCTACGCCCGACCCCTCGGCGTGGCCCTGGCCCAGAAGACCTACGACACCCATGAATCCAGCGAGAAGGCAGCGCTCAAGGAGCTGCTGAGCAGTCTGGATCTCGATGGTGTGCTGATCCAAGCCGACGCTCTGCACACGACGCAAGCGTTTTTCGCTGGTGCATGGAGCAGGGGGCCGACCTCCTGCTGACCGTCAAATCGAACCAGAGGAGCCTTTACCGGCAGATCGGGCGCCAGTTCGAGGGCAAGCGCAAAATCCCTTTCACCGCAACAGATTTCGAGAAACGGCACGGGCGTCACACCCGCTGGGAGCTCAGGGCCAAGGAAGCACCTGAGCACATCAAAGCCAATTGGCCGGGCAGCGCCTGGATCGTGGAGCTCATCACCACAACCAGAACGAGGAAGGGTCCGCGAGCGGTGGCCTGCCACCGGTTCATCACCAGCCTGCGGACCAACCCAGACGCGTTGCTGCGAATGATTCGGCAGCGCTGGAGCATTGAAAACGAATGGCACTGGGCCCGCGACACGCAGCTCGGTGAGGACGCCCACCGCTACGCCCATCGCACCGGTGCCGCGGTGTTCTCGTTCCTGCGAACGGTCGTGATGAACCTGTTGCGTCGCGGTGGCTATCGATCAATCCGCCAAGGGTTTCGGGAGCTGGCGTACGACATCAAGGGGATGCTGGCGCTGGGTGGTGTGGCGACTGCACCAGAGACGACCCGATCACACTTTTAGGCAGCCCTGCCAGATTGACCTGCATCCAGTCAGAAATCAGAGTGCCACGCAAATTGAGCCGTTAGACCAATTCACAATCCGACGAAGCATAGCCTTGTCTCTTGACATTGCATATTGCAATGCTAACATTCCAATACACATTGTTCGGCCTTGGCAGAGACTGTCCGCTTTGATACGCTGCTGGAGTCTTTCCTGGGCTCGGCTGAGCGACATGTGGATGCCTCCATAGCGGCTGATGCAGGCACTCCATCTTCAGAGTCTGCTGCGTATTTTGGCGGGAAGGTGTCGCTTCTGCAGGTTCGTTTGTCTTCCATATCGCGGCTGCTCGTCCGAAATCCGTCTGATTCACTTGTGGTAGCCATACCAGACTTCGGCCAGTGTACTGGGTCTGCAGCCAAACGAAATCTCCGATTTGTTCCAGGTCGGTTATCTTTTATTCTTCTACCTGGAGAAGTTCTCAAGATAACCCCAAAATCAAATTCTATTTCCGGATTCTTATTTAAGCTATCGGCTCAGGATATTGTTTCTGAATCTATCACTCACGGTGTAGGTGAACCATCGCTGATGTCGCTCGCAGATACATTACCTGGTCATGAATCGTTGTTGCTCGCGTGTGCTAAGCAGATGATTATTCCAGAAGCATCTGCATTAGTTGTTGAGCCACTGGAGGCATCTGTTTTTTCTCTTTTAGCGAGTCTTCTGGCAGCTGAGCAAAAATCAGTACCATCGAGCCTGATCAACGCTTCAACCCATTCTCGCTATGTACAAATCGCTCTTTCATATATGGAGGAACGCCTTGCCGAACCTATTACTCTTCGTGACCTTTGCAATACCTGCTGCGTATCAGCTCGCACATTGCAGATATCATTCAAATCCGTAATGAATCGTCCACCTTTACAGGTGCTTCATGAGCTTCGCCTTACTCGCTTGCGCGAATTGCTACTTTGTGGCGCAAAGGTTGCAACGGCGTGCAAGAGTGTTGGCCTCTCACCTTCGGGTCGTTTATCTGCAAGCTATCAAAGCATGTTTGGCGAATTGCCCAGGCAGACGAGGTCTGCCAACTAATCGTTAACATTTGAATTTTCTAGACTCTCTGTTCTTTCTTTATTGATATGAGCCTTCCCTCAGTTGCAGTAGTTGATGACGACCTACGTGTTCTCGAGATTGCTACCTTAGAGATTGAGGATTGTGGGTACATAGTCTATTCATTCTCCTCACCGCTGGAATTTCTTGATTCGATTCATGCAATTAAACCATCACTTGTTCTGCTCGACCTCATGATGCCTGAAATGAACGGCCTGGAGTGTCTGCAGCGGCTGAGCACCGGCATTCTTAAATCTCCTGTTTTGATGTTTACCTCTATCGATGAGGAGCAGTTTCGTAAGCAAGCTCTGGATTTGGGTGCTACGGCCTATTTTCTGAAGTCAGAATTACTGGCCAGCCCATGTACCATCATCCAACGCTACATGAAGGCCTAACTCTGTTCTTGTTACGAGGTGCGAACTGTGCCGAATGCGCCGCGGCCGCGTCCCTTTGCGTGGTGTAAAACTCGAGGCCCGAATTCCCTGATCAGAGGGTGAACAGGATGGAATGACGGGCTGTCATTCCGGAGGCGCAGATGCACCTCGCTTTTGCACGTTGAATCAAGGCGATTGACTTGTCAAGTCTTTCGCCCGATCGCGGATGTGTTGTGATCTGGAGTAGCTGGCACCAGCCACAGGTTGTTGCCCCGGCCCCCGGGCGGCGATCAAGGCCGCTGCGCCTTGTAGGGCGCTGCAGCCTCGATCACCTGGGGCCTGAGTTCTGTCTCTCTCAGGCGCTGAGGGCTTGCAGAGTGGGTATGTCGTCCAGATCCGGGATGTCGGCCATGCTCTCGGCGGAGAACATGCGGCGGCCCTCCAGCTGCCAGTGCTCGTGTTGCTCCAGCAGCACCGCTCCCACCAGGCGCGTGATCGAGGCGTCGTTGGGGAAGATGCCGACGACGCGAGTCCGGCGCTTGATCTCCTCGTTGACCCGCTCCAGCAGGTTGGTGCTCCAGACCTTTTTCCAGTGGGGCTGCGGGAAGTGACGGAACGCCAGCACGTCCTCCCGCGCCTCGTTCATCAGCGTGGCGGCCTTGGGAAAGCGATCGGCCAGCGAAGTGGCCAGATCGTCCCAGCGTGACGCGATCTCCTCAGTGGTTTCCTGGGCGAACACGCTGCGCAGGGCGGCCGTGACCATGCCCTGGTGAGCCTTGGGGACGCACTGCAGCAGGTTGCGGGCGAAATGGACACGACACCGCTGCCAGACGCTCCCCTGCAGTTGGCGGCGAATGGCCTTGGTCAGCCCCGCATGAGCATCTGAGATGACCAGCCTGACGCCAGCAAGGCCCCGCTCCTTGAGGTGAGCCACGAATTCCGCCCAGAAGACCTCGCTCTCGCTGTCGCCCACCTTGATGCCCAGTAACTCCCGGCGACCATCGGCGTTGACGCCCATGGCCACCACCACGGCCCGTGAGCAGACCTGTTGGGCCTTGCCCAGCCGGCCCTTGAGGTAGGTGGCATCCAGGTACACGTAGGCGTAGCTGCTGCTCTCCAGAGGCCTGCTCAGGAAGGCCTGCAACTGGGCATCGATGTCCTGGCAGATGCGACTCACCTGCGACTTGGAAATGCCGCTCTGGGAGCCCAGGGCAGCCACCAGGGCATCAACCTTGCGGGTCGACACCCCACCGATGTAGGCCTCCATGATCACCGCATACAGGGCCTGATCGACCCGGCGGCGGGGCTCAAGGATCGAGGGCAGAAAGCTGCCGGCCCGCAATTTGGGAATCTGCAGGGCGAGATCCCCCACCTGGGTGGTGAGGGTGCGAGGCCGGTAGCCGTTGCGGTGGCCGAGGCGCTCCTCGGTGCGCTCATGACGGTCAGCACCGAGGAACGCGGCAACCTCCAGCTCGATCAGCTGCTGCAGCCCATGGCGGGCAAACTCGGGGATCAACTCGCCGGCGCTACAGCCATCGAGTAGCGAGGCCAGCTCAGGTGCGGCACAGTGCCTAGTGGGCATGGTTCGTCTGGTTGAGGTGGTACTCGAACCAGGGAAACGGGCCTGCCCACCCCTTGCAACGCCAGCTGTTGGGCCAGCCGCCTGAGGTGCGCGGCCCACCCCGGCTAAGCCGGGGTGGGGGTGCCGGGGGATTTACACCACTCGCGGGGACGCCAGCATGCGCCGCATTCTGCATTGGTGACTTGCATAGACCATTCATTCAGTTAGAGTAATTTTACACCCTCCCACCCACTTCACATGACTACCACGTTTCACAAAGTTGCAGTCGTTGATGATGATCCGCGCGTGCGTAAGTTGATTGGCCTTTCGCTTGGTGAATTGGGTGTTGATGCGGACTTCTACGATGAACCTTTCGAATTTTTGCGGGTCGTTAGCGATTCAAGCCCCAAGCTTGTTCTAATTGATTTAATGATGCCCCAAATGGATGGCGTAGAATGCTGCCGTCGACTTAGACAAATGGGCTGCACAGCATACCTCTGTATCGTATCAGCTCTTTATGACGATCAAATGGTTCGCGATGCGCTAAGCGCTGGAGCCAATCGCTATCTCGGCAAGTCTGAGGTATTCGAGATACTAGACGAATTACTGAAGGCATCAGATTGCTTTTCGGCAAGCTAGCACCGTTTCCCTTTACTAGAGTGCAGACGGAGTACCTCTTTAGCAGTTTTCCTGCCATTATTTACGGTTTCCACTGTTATTACTACCGTCTTCCATGTTAAGTAGATGCAGACCATTCTTCGACTACTTTTAGTGGTATTCTCTACTCGCTCTACCTGTGAGGTTCTCATAGGTATCCAACCTTTTGATTGCCGGGAGCGAGATTCACCACTTGTTGCCATAGCCAGCAGCAAGCTCGTGGCTACTTCGTTGTCAGGCATTCTGGTTTCTTTCATAGTCTGGGAATCCCTATCCGTATTTCTTCTTTCTAAAGCCACCACTTCCGCGGATTTCTCTATTTCTATGCGGGTCGTTCAAAGAAAGATGTCTTCGCACGGGCTGTTGGTTCGGCTAATGTAGTTGTAGCATCTATCAGAACTCTGCTCTCGCAAGTCGCATTGGCTCCATGAATGGGTTTTCATCCAACGAATCTGCCAGAACTGATCTCTGGGTTCGGGACAACCGCCGCAGAAGTTAGTAACTTCACTCTGATCGTTCAGCATTCTCCAATGCATTGCAATGCAGATGTTTTCATCGGAATACTCTCGCTATTTACCGTTTATACTGAATATTTAGGTCTGAGCTGACTGCAAGATTTGATGGGTTATCTCCGACTAAGTCTTGGGTGGCATGTTGGAACCTGATGTTGCTGCTGTAAGCAGCCTTCCAAACTCACTACCAGAATTTGAATTCAAGATTTCTGACTGGTCACAGCCTTGAAGGTCGTTCGTCGTCGCGTCTAGCGCGCTATTAGGAGTTGGATCCATGCAGAAAGGGAAGTTCGGATATATATTGACTGGCTCGGTGACTTTCAGGAAACGTACCAGTACAGCTCTGCACGCCCTCGCGTCCGAAACACCCACGGCCAAATCCAAAGCCCATGGTCAGACTGAATTTGGGGAGGCCGGGCCATGACCGATGACATCTTTGGAGGTTCGACCCCGAAAGGAAACGTGGTTTGGGTTCCCACAGCGCTCCCTGCCCTGGCGACAACACTGCTAGATCCTCTACTGGTGTTGATCCCGATTAGGAAATTGTTCACTTTTTTGCGTGGAACCTGCCAGGCCTCCCTTCTTCATCAGAAGCCGCAAGCCAATGCCAGATGCCTCTCCATCACGTCTCCGACGTGCGCGCCTCAAAGTAGTCAACCCAAGATCTGCTGGAATTGATATTGGGAGTCGATTCCATGTTGTTGCCATACCCACAGAGCTCGATGACGAGCCAGTGCGTAAGTTTCTGAGCTTTACCAGCGACCTGAAGCGAATGGTCGAGTGGTTACTCACTGTCAACATCACGACCGTAGCTATGGAGTCGACCGGAATCTATTGGGTCCCTTTATACGAAATACTTGTGG
>NZ_JAYGIA010000050.1:0-13830 GCF_034931165.1 Synechococcus sp. BA-124 BA4
AGATCCCGGTTTTGGCCTGGCCGATCAGATAGAAGGCCAGGAACCAGGTGGTCAGCGGCAGTTTTGTGGCCTGCATGATCGTTCCAGCCGTGAGCGTGGCCTGATGGCTGCAGGTGCGGCACTGATAGCGCTTGAGGCGGCGGCCGTAGACGAGCCCATGCTCATGGCCATTGCAGCGGGGACAGCGGAACCCATCAGGCCAGCGCGCTTGCTCCAGAGCAGCCTCACATTGCTCCTCAGTACCGTAGTGCCGCTGGAACTCAGGCAGTGAGAGGCCTTTCTGGAACTGGATGCCGTTGCGCGCCATGACCGGACTGGTATTTGTGTACCACTCTATAGGGCCTGGGTGGCCGTCGCGGAGCGAGCTGGGTAATCAAGTGGGTCGATGCTTCCAGCTCTACAAGCTGCGCACGATGTGCCAGGCCGCTCCCGATGCCCCCGCCACCTGGACGGTGCGAGGGGACGCCCGCATCACCCGCACGGGGGCATTCCTGCGCCGGGTGCGGCTCGATGAGCTTCCGCAGCTGTGGAACGTCCTGCGGGGGGACATGAGCCTGATCGGGCCGCGCCCGGAGCGCCCGGAGCTGGAGCACGACCTCGAGTCCCGCATTCCCCACTACCGCAAGCGCCACTGGATGCCGCCCGGCCTGAGCGGCTGGGCCCAGGTGTGTGCCCCCTACGCGGCCAGCGTCGAGGAGGCGGAACTCAAGCTCAGCTACGACCTCTACTACCTGCGCCACTGGGGCACCACCCTGGACCTGCTGATCCTGCTGAAAACGGTCAAGACCGTGCTCAAGGCCCGCGGGCGTTGAACCGCTGAGAGGCTTGGAGCCCGGCTCGCCGCGGGTTGAATGAAGCGGATGAAGAGATTCGAACTCTCGACCCTCTCCTTGGCAAGGAGATGCTCTACCACTGAGCTACATCCGCAGAGCGCCTCTGGGGGAAGGCGTTCCGGTCGGGCTCGCCGCCGACTGGGCCATCATGCACCATCGAGGGTGCCCCTGGCCAATCCACCCTCCATGGCTGATCCGGGAACCGGCTCTCAGCTGCTGGCGGCCTCGTAGAGGCTGCGGATCTGGGCGGCACTCCGCTTCCAGTCGAACCGGGTTGCACGGGCGACCGCGGATCGCTGGAGCTGCTGGCGCCGCTGGGGCTCGGTGGCCAGCGACTCCAGGGCGTCGACCCAGCCGGTGAGGTCATCCGGTGGCAGGAGGACCCCGGCCTCACCCACGATTTCCGGCAGCGAAGTCCTGTTGGAGCACATGACCGGGGTCCCGAAGTGCATTCCCTCCAGCACGGGCAGTCCGAAGCCCTCGTAGTGACTGGGATAGAGATTGACAAGGCAATGTTGATAAAGCCAGGCCAATTCCCCATCACTGACATAACCCAGAATATGAATATCGTCGGCCCATGGGGAGGCTGCGACCTGCTGATCAAAGCCATCCATCATCCAGCCTTGCTTGCCGGCAAGGACCAGGGGGATGGGGGCGCCGCCCCTGGCACGAAACTGCTGGTAGACATCCAGCAGAAAGGCCTGGTTCTTCCGGGGTTCGATGGTTCCGGTCGACAGGAAGAAGGACTCCCCAGCTTGGAAGATGCTGTTGTCAGGCGGTTCGGGTTCCGGATGAAAGCCCGGTTGTCCGAAGCGTGAGGCGGGATAGATGACGTGCACCCTGTCTGGGGCGATGCTGGGGAAGTGCCTCAGAAACGCCTGTTTGGTCGCCTCTGAGATGGCCACGAAGCCGTCGGCGAACTGGGCGGCTCTCTGAACGCCTTCCAGGCAGCCCTTACGGTTGCTTTCGGTGGTCCACTCAGGATGCTCGATAAAACTCATGTCGTAGAGCGTGTAGATGAGTGTGCCGCGTAAGCGCCATGGTGGACACCAGAAGTTGTTGGCGTGGACAACATCAAAGCGGTCCAAGAATGATCCTGCCTTGTCACGATTGATCCAGAATCGCGAAGCACTCTTGCGGCGGACCTTGCGAGGACCAAAGTGAACGCCGCGTTTCCAGTGCGGAAACGCCATGGCCTGGAAGGGGTCATGAAAGAAGTCGCCGAAGCTCGTCATCAAGGTGAACTCATTTTCGGCAGCTGATTCCAGCAGGCCATCGATCAAGGCTGCTGCATAGAAGCCGCAGCCGGCCTTTTGCCGACCCGTCTGACTCACATCAAAAGCAATCTTCAGTCCACTCATGACTCCGGTACCTCCAGGTGCGGGATAAGGATCGGCTGGGGGAGAGGACGCAAGCGCTGCTTGAGCTTCCGCCAGTAGCGCCGGATGCCGCTGGCCTCAATGCCCAGTTCCTGATTGATGGCGCCCAGCTGTCGCCACCCCTGGAGAACGGCCTTCCAGTTCCCCGTCGCCCCTCCCTCGGCCATGGCCACCAGGGGGTGCTGGCAGACCATGGGGGGGGCCTCCGGGGGCTGCGCCAGGAGAATGGATTGCATCAGTTTGTAGTCGGCCGAGAGACTATATGTCTCATCGAAGGACTGCTGTCTGTACGTCTCAAGATCGGCGATGAATCCCGGGTGCGGATAATGCAGACCTTCTGCCAACTGGCGCCGCCATTCAGCGGCACTGGCTGGGATCGGTTCCACCTGCCACAGGCTTCTGAGTTGGCGACTGGGCCGCCGAAAGTAGCCGATCGAAGCGAGCAGCACATGGGCCTTGCTCCGATGGCCGGCCTGCAGGAAGGCGGCATAGGCTCCCGGATCGAGCAGAAGATCATCGGAATTGAGCACATGGGCGTAGCGACCTCCAGCCTGCTGCAGTCCCACATTCATGGCGGCATAGGGCCCGCCCGTGATGTTGCTGATCCAACGACAGAAACCGTACCTGGCGGCATGTCTTGCCACGACAGCTTCCGTGCCGTCCGTTGAACCCCCATCAATCAGGATGTGTTCCAGTTCCCAGTGATCGTTCTGCAGAACGGCCTGCGCCTGTACGACGCTCATCAGGGTTTCGCTGATGGTTTCGACCGCATTCAGGCAAGGGGTGATGATGGTCACCAGCGGTTGCACCCTTTCGGCTGGACGGCTGTCTGCCTGAGCCATGCCCTGGATGGCCCAGCCTTCAGGGTCCTGCGTCATGGGCTGGGGGTGGCTGAACCACAGCCTGCCACAGCGTTGCTGGCCTCCGGTCCTGTGGACGTAAGCTCCCATGCTCTCCAGCGTCCGTTGAGCTGGTCAAGCGCCCCTGCTGTCCTTCCTCTGTGGGTCCACTCCATATTGGCTTTGATGCCCAGATTCTGCGCCGGCAGAGACGCGGTGGCATCAGCCGCTACTTCTGCGAGCTTGCCGCTGCGTTGCCGCAGGCTGGGGTTCGGGTGAGTCTGGCGCCTTCCACCTCCACCGCTTGGTGGCAGCGTGGAACATGGCGGCAGGCCGATGTGGTGCATGCCACCTTTTACGGAGGACGTCCATACCGGCCTCGCCGCGGGCAGCGCCTGGTGAGTTCTCTGTTTGACATGGTTCCGGAACGCCATCCGGAGCAGTTCTTTTTGCCGGGTCTGCGCTCCCCCCACGCCAACAAAGCGTCCTGGCTTTCTGCTTCCGATCTGATCATCAGTATCAGTGCCGCCTCCGCGGATGATCTGGTGTTCTTTCATCCCGGCCTGCAGACGCCTGTCCAGGTGATTCATCTGGCCACAGCGCTGGACAGCATCCCGCCTGAACCGGTGGCCCGGCTGCAGGGGCGACGCTTCTGGCTGATGGTGGGCAAGCGCCATGCCTACAAGAACGGCATGACCCTGATGCGAGCCCTGGCGCTCCTGCACCGGGGCTGCCGATCGGGGGGCGATCTTCCCCTGCTGGTGTTCGCCGGTGGTGGCGCCTGGCGCCCCGAGGAGCAGCGGTGTATCGCGGCCCATGGACTGGAGCATGCCGTTCTGCAGTTGCCGGCGAGCGACGCCGTTCTGGCCTGGCTCTACCGCCAGGCGGAAGCGGTGCTGGTCCCCTCGCTGGCCGAGGGATTTTCGCTGCCATTGATCGAAGCGCTGGCCTGTGACACTCCCGTCGTGGCCTCCGACCTTGAGGTTCATCGGGAGGTCGGCCGGGGATTTTCCACCTTTCTGCCTGCCCTCAATGCCGGGGCCTGGGCCGAGTGGCTCCTCAGCCGTTCCGACAGCCCCGAGGCCCGTCCCAGCCAGTGCCTCGGTCCAGGGGCGTACGGACGGCTGCGCCGCCAGTTCGCCATGGATCGCCTGGTGCAGCAGCACCTGGAGGCCTACGCAGGCACCCGTCGGCTACCCTCGGCCAGTCCGATGAAGGGTTAACAGTCCAGCGGCCATCGCGTTGCAACTCGTCGCCAAACGTACAAACTTTCCTCCCTTACCCTGCCAGTTGTCCTCGGCATCGGTTCCAGCGTCGAATCTGCGGCGAAGTTTATGGGGAGTGCCAATGCGTCCTTCAGGACGCAGGCTGTTTGGGAAAACGAGACACTCTCCGATACAATGTCCCCGCTTGCCCCCATGCGCTTTCGGATGAATCAAGCCTACAAAGCAATTGAGCATTGCCGCGTGAGTGGTGACGAGCACCTAGTTTCGATTCTCGATCTTGGCCAGCAGACACTGACTGGCGTTTTCCCCTCCTCGGCAGAGGAGCAGGTCACCCGGGGCCCTCTGGAGCTTGTCTGGTGCCCTTCCAGTGGACTTGTGCAGCTCAGGCATTCCTATAATCCGGACGAAATGTATGGAGAAAACTATGGCTATCGGTCGGGTCTCAACCAGTCCATGGTGGACCACCTCACCGGCAAGGTGCGCTATCTGGAGCGTCTTTCCGGGGTGGGCCCCGGCGACACCGTTCTGGATATCGGAAGCAATGACGCCACCACGCTGAAGGCCTACGCAACGCCGGATCTGCATCGCATCGGCATCGACCCGACGGGCGTCAAGTTTTCGGAGTTCTACCCCGATGACATCAAGCTGGTCCCCGACTTCTTTTCTTCCGCAGCCTTCAAGAGTGTTTCTGCTGCGCCGGCGAAGGTCGTAAGTTCCATCGCCATGTTCTACGACCTGGAGGACCCAGTGTCGTTTGCCAGGCAGATCTGTGATGTCCTTGCTGAGGATGGCGTCTGGCATTTCGAGCAGAGCTACATGCCGTCCATGCTGCGGACCAACTCCTACGACACGATTTGCCACGAGCACCTGGAGTATTACTCTCTTGGCGTGGTGGAAAAGATCCTGGAGGCGGCTGATCTCCGTCTTGTCGACGTCGTGATGAACAATGTTAACGGGGGCAGCTTTGCTGTCACCGCCGCGCGGAAATCCAATACATCCCTGCGCAGCAACGCACCGGTCATCGATTGGCTTCTGGAGCAGGAGGATCGCATGGGACTCTCCACACCGAAGCCATTCCGAGACTTTGAAGAGCGGGTCTTCCGCCACAGGGACGACCTCACCCGCCTCGTCAAGTCTCTCGTTGCTGACGGAAAGACGATCATTGGCTATGGAGCTTCCACGAAAGGCAACGTGCTGCTTCAGTTCTGTGGGTTTACTACGAACGAGATTCCCTTCATCGCCGAGGTCAACGAGGAAAAATTTGGCCGCGTCACACCCGGCACCCATATCCCGATCATTTCCGAGAAAGAGGCGGCGGCGATGAATCCTGACTATTACCTTGTTCTGCCCTGGCATTTTCGCGGTGGCATCGTCCAGAGGGAGAAGCAGTATCTGGCCGGAGGTGGACGGATCATCTTCCCGTTCCCAGAAATCGAAATCGTATAGACCCGCATCCATGCTTCGTAAACTCAGGAACAGATTCGACAACGCCTCCGCGCTGCTCGCCGGAACAGCCGAAGCAGCAGCCGCTTGCGTCGCAGAAGTCCGGCAGCTGGATGAGAAATTTGAGCGCACGGCGCGTCTGTGCGGTCGCCTCGCGGCGTTCGAGGTCCAACGCCTGAAGGAGATTGATACTCTCGCCGATGTGGAGTTTCAGGTCTACTCCCAGTTTGGTGAAGATGGCATCATCGAGTGGCTGGTCGCCAATCTCGATCTTCAGAACAAAACGTTTGTGGAGTTTGGTGTTGAGAACTATCTCGAGGCCAACACCCGCTTCCTCTTGCTGAATCGCAACTGGACGGGTCTAGTCCTTGATGGGAATCCTGAGAACATGGAGCACCTGCGCTCCTCAGCCACCTACTGGCGGAATGATGTTCAGGCCCAAGCGGCTTTCATCACCGCGGAGAACATCAAGGATCTGATTCAGCGGAGCGGATTTTTCGGACCCCTGGGCATCCTCAGCATCGACCTTGATGGCAACGATTATTGGATTCTCAAGGAGCTCGATGGATTGCGCCCGGATATCCTTATTCTTGAGTGCAATCCCGTGTTCGGAGACCGCCATGCGGTCACGGTTCCCTACGACCCGGCGTTCGAGCGCTTCCGCAGTCACCACTCGGGTCTGCTCTTCGGTGCGTCCATCGCGGCGTTGCGGGAGTTGGCCGAAAGCCGTGGCTATGAGTTCTTCGGCACCTGCTCGAATGGCCTGAATGCTTTCTTTGTCCGCACCGACCTTGCTCCGAGGATTGCCGGGAAGATCAAGCGTCGCATCGCCTGGCCCGCCATCCATCGCGACTCGCGCAACCTGGATGGACAACTCAGTTTTGTCCGCGGCAAGGACCGTTTTGACCTGATCGCCCATTGTGAGGTTCATTGCTGCCGCACCAACCGCAGGGTCAGGCTTGGTGACCTCGGCGACCCCTACAGTGCGGACTGGCTTCGTGCCATGGCTTTGCCCGGGGACCTGCCAGCAGGCGCTGCCTAACCAACCATGAACACCACCACTGTCCTGGCTCCTGTCTCCATTGGAGAACTGCTTGACAAGATCGTGATCCTCGAAATCAAGGAAGAGAGGATCTCCGAGGAAGCCAAGCTCATCAATGTGCGAAACGAGCTCCAATCCCTGCGCTCCATCCGGCCGGCGTCCCTCACCGACAACCCCGGCGTGGCACCTTGGGAGCATTCCCTGCGGGAGGCCAACAGTGAGCTGTGGGACCTGGAGGATCGCATCCGCGACAAGGAGAGGGCCGAAGACTTCGGTCCGGAATTTGTGGAGATTGCCCGTCTGATCTACCGCACCAACGACAAGCGGGCCCATGCCAAGAAGATGATCAATGTGCTCTGCGGTTCAGATATCGTCGAGGAGAAGTCCTACCAGCCCTACTGACGACGCATGAAGGTTGCCCTTGTCCAGCTCGACGCCAACGGTGACTGCCTCTATGCCACGACGATCGCCCGTCAGATCAAGCAGGACTATCCCGGTTGTCATCTCACCTGGTGGATTTCCTCACGATGCGGCCATCTGCTGACGGGCAATCCCTACGTCGATGAGGTGGTCTCTGTCGACCTTTCCGATTGGAGCAACGTCAGTCGCGACATCATCTGGACATTGGCGATGCGGCAGATTGTGCGTCGACAGACAGGCCCGGACCCCTACGATCGGATCTGGACACCGCAGGTCTACCCGGACAACTTTCGTCGATTTGATGGCACGGTTAGGCCCAGCATGTTCCGTGGCTACGATCGACCCATCACCGTCCCCATTGATCCCATCATCGCCCTGACTCCGGAGGAAGAGAGTCGAGCTGCTGCGTATGCCTCTGAACACAGCCTCTCGGCCAAGGGAAGGGTTGTTCTGTTTGAATGCTCCTCCAACAGCATGCAATCCCATGTCACTCCCGACTTCGCCAAGGAGGTGGCCAGGTTCAGTGCATCTGCCAAGGAAGACATCTTTTTTCTGCTGTCCACCATGCAACCCCTTGGGGACGACCTGCCCGCCAATGCGGTATCGGCGGCCTCCCTCACGATGCGGGAGAACCTTGCCTTGCTCGACCACTGCTCCGATTTCATCGGTTGTGGCAGTGGATTGACCGTGGTAGCCACCTGCGACCGTGCCAAAAAGCTCCCCATTCTTCAGATCCTTGACAGCGGCCGCTCGGTTCTGGGGTCTTTTCACCATGATTTCAGCTATTGGGGGAAGCCGACGGACATGCTCATCGAGTTGGGCGATGCCACCCCTGAGGAGACCTTTGCGTGCCTGCGACGTTGTCAGGGCAGTGGCATGCAGGGGGCGATCGCACGGTTTCACCGCCCCGTCCCGGTCACCTTCGACTTTCTCCATACGATCAGCGACTATCTGATCGAGCGCGGCCAGTATCTCGATGCGGCGGAATCCCTGGCTCACACGTACCGGCGCTATCCAGACCGTCCGGAGTTGCTTGACTATGCACGCCGAAATATTCTGCCTCTCTGCCCACTGGACGGGTCATTCCGCCTCCCCGGCGGGATGCGACAGTGGCAGTTCGTTGAGGAGTCGTTCTCATGAACGTGGACGATCAGGGCTCGACGTCGGCGTTGCATGCTTCAACCCTTGATCTGACGGTGGGTCCGCCCCACGCGTATGTGCGTTGTGACGACGGCATGGTGGCAGACGTCCGCATCGAGGAGAGCTATGGGCTTCGGGCCTACATTCAGATTCTCGAGAAAGACTGTGAGCAGCTTTCCGAACTGATCGCCTCCTGCAGCCTGCCCACAGAGGCCTTTGAGCGCGCTTCAAGGCCCGGTCCTGCATGGGATCTGGACGTCACCGGTGTTCCTGTGCCTCAGCACGGGGAGATTGACTGGATATCTCGCTATGCTCCCGAGCGTGCTTCGGATCGGCCTGCGCCTTCTGTCCTCGCCAGGGTCGTGAAGAAGGTTGGCAGACGCCTGAGGCACCTTGCCGGCAGGGTATGGCCTTTCCAGGGTGGGACCTCGGTTCCTGGCTCTCCACCGGCGGCGTTGCCGGGGATTCGCGTGCCCATGCAGTCGTCGTATCTTCTCGCGCCTGCAGATCAATCCGGCACCATTTTGGACGATCCTTCCCAGGAGCTACGACCTTCTGAAACTCCTGCTGAGGAGGCGGTGGCCTTACGTGAATGGCCCCGAATCTCAGTGGTTACCGTCAGCTTTAACCAATGCAACTTCCTTCGGGAATGCCTGGACTCCGTCCTTGGGCAGAACTATCCGAATCTAGAGTTTATTGTCATTGATGGTGGATCTACGGACGGAAGTCGTGAGATTCTGGAGTCCTATCGACCCCGTCTGTCCCATCTTGTCATCGAACCCGACAGGGGTCAGTCCCACGCCTTGAATAAGGGATTTTATCTCGCCACAGGGGATGTGATGACCTGGCTATGCAGCGATGACATGTTGGAGCCGGGTGCTTTGGAGACCGTGGCGCGGGTCCGATCCTGCCAGCCCTGCGATATTGTCGTCGGCGGCTGTCGCGTGATTGATGCTGCCGGTCAGACCAAGCTGATCCACTATTCAGGCTTCCTTCGCGGATGCCTGAGTCCGTTGAGTTTTGGTGATCTGACTAGCTTCACTTCAACGTGGCAGAAGGGACTCTACTTCTATCAGCCGGAACTCTTCTTCACGCGCGACCTCTGGAACCGTGCTGGTTCCCATGTGAAGGAGCATCTGCACTATGCCATGGATTATGAGCTCTTCCTCCGATTCGCCCTATCGGGTGCTCGACTTTACGCTGTGGAGCAGATTCTTGCCTGCTCCCGCCAACACGAGGATCAGAAGACCCGGCATGACGTTCCCATGTATCTTCCAACAGTGAAGCGCATCTTGAGTGACTTCCGCCACCAACTCGTCTGCCTGCAGCAGCCATGAGGCGTTCCCTTGTTTTGGGCGTAGGAGGCCAGGACGGCAGCATCCTGGCGGAAGAGCTGATGGCCTCAGGCCGCCAGGTTCTTGGTCTTGGACGCCGTGAGTCTTTTCCGTACCCGATCGACAGTCCCCACTTCGCGTACCGACAGTTGGATCTCGCGGAAGCGGCTGAACTGGACAGCTGTCTGAGGGAGTTCCAGCCGGATGAGGTGTTCCATGTGGCAGCCGTGCATGGTTCGGCTGGATTTCCCTACGAGGAAGTGTGGGGCAGTGCCTTGGATGTCAATACCAAGTCACTGCACCGGGTCCTGGAGTTCGCCAGGCAAGAGCAACCCCAGCTCAGGGTTTTTTACGCCAGTTCAGCCAAGATCTTTGGTCCTGCCCTGCGAGGGCGTGTGGATCTATCCACGCCTCGCGAGGGCAGCTGTCTCTACTCGATCACCAAGAAGGCCTCGGGTCAGCTTGCCTCCTTTTACGAGCGGACCCATGGAATCAAGACAACAGTGGCGATTCTCTTCAATCACGAGTCAGAGCGACGTCCCAGTTCTTTCTTTATTCCAAAGATCTGCAAGGCTGTTTCCTCCTCCTTATCCAATCCATTCCATCGGGAGGAGATTCAGACGCTCTCCTTCCACTGTGACTGGAGCACTGCCCGAGATTTCATGCGGATGGCGCTCCGCGCCGTTGAGGTTGGCTTCGCTGGGGAGGTCATCTTTGCCAGTGGGACTACCTGGAATGGCCGTGACTTTGTCCAGCAGCTGTTTTCCAGGCATGGTCTCGACTATGCTCAGCATGTCGTTGCCCCTGATTATGTTGAGTCCTCCTTCTTCGAGGTTGATCTGTCGGACACGCTTCGTCAGATTGATGCTCGCGCCCGAGAGGACATCTTTACACTGTGTGATCGCCTGATTACCTCTCCAAACCAATGACGCCCCCATTCCATTCCCCATGACCCCATCTATGCGACCACACTCCTTCAGGTACCGCTTGCGCGAGTCCTTGGCGATTTTGTGTGGCCGTTTGCCTGCGCGGCTGACCACCATTGATGCCTTGACAGCTGCTCAAGGCGAGTTGGCGCAGTCCAGGGCTGAACTGGCCAAGATCGCAAAGGTGGCTGCGGAAGTACGTGCTCAGGTTGATATTCTTGAATCTGAAATAGACGCAAAGAGCGATCAGTTGAAACAGTCTCTGGACACTTCAAGAGATCTTGAGGCTCGGCTGCGGCTTCTCGCGAATCCCGGTCAAAGTGAAAGAAGTATGAATGACTCTATCGTATTCCCAATCCCTGAGGTCATCCTGAGGGAAGCCAGGGACAAAGAGTTCAGAGTTATTGATGTAGGCGCTCAAATACTGGAATCGTCTGACCATGTCTACTCACAACTATTGACAGTCTTGTCAGGAAAGGTGATTGGGTTTGAGCCTCTCACGGAAGAGCTCAATAAGCGCTTAGCTCAGGACGTTACCGCAACCCTTCTGCCCCATGCCATTGGAACGGGACATCCAAGTGTTCTGCATGTTACGCAGTTTAATCCTGCTTCATCTCTCCTGCGTCCCAACCATCTGCAGCTAGATCAGTTTCTAGCCTTGCCTGAAATGTTGACTGTTGTTTCTGAGCTCCCGATGGAGACACGACGACTTGATGACGTCCCTGGCCTCGATGGTTGCACGCTGCTCAAGGTAGACATTCAGGGAGGTGAGCTGGCCGTCCTGCAGGGCGCCTCAGGAACTCTGCGTGATGTCATGGCTGTCTTCATCGAAGTGGAGTTCCTTGATCTCTACCGGGAGCAGCCTCTTTTCCCCGCTGTTCACTCCTTTCTTGAGGAACAGGGATTTGAGCTCCTTGACCTCATGAATCTCGGCTATGGTTCTTATCGGGAAGCTAATTGTGGAGATGTAAGATCCAAGCTGTTGTGGGCTGATGGATTTTATGTCCGCAAGCTTGACGTTGCATCACCTCCGCCGCTGGCATCTCTTGCTCAGTTGGCATGTGCGACTCATTATATTGGATGCAAATATGACTATGCCGCGCATGTTCTTGCTTTCTGCGACCGTGTATACGGTACAAGCTATCATCTTCCCTACCAGCAGAGTCTCCATCACGCGGTGTTTAAAAGCTAAAGCCGTTCCAGTGTTCTGCTCTGCTATTGCCTGCGTCTCTTGCTTTCATCTCTGCTCGATTCTGACAGGATGGGAATGATCACTCACTGCTTGCCTTGACTCATCCAGAAGTGTATGAGACTCGCTTCAATTCGTTGACCTGTCTTCTCTCCCGCCTCCCTTGACCCGCACCGCTCTCATCGCCGGCATCACAGGCCAAGATGGTGCCTACTTGGCACGCCATCTTCTTCAAGCCGGCTACCGCGTCGTGGGCAGTAGTCGCGATGCCCAGAGCAGTGATACCAGTCGACTTGAACGGCTGGGGATTCGGGAGGACGTGGAACTGATCTCTCTGGCACCGAATGACTTCCGCAGTGTCCTCAAGGCCCTGTCCTCGATAGAGCCCGCAGAGCTCTACAACCTGGCTGGGCAGACCAGTGTGGGTCTTTCCTTCGAGCAGCCTGTCGAATGCATGGAATCGATCGCCAGTGGAACCCTCAACTTTTTGGAGGTGCTTCGGTATCTGGGGGCTTCCACCCGTCTGTTCAGTGCCGGCAGCTCAGAGTGCTTTGGAGATACGCAGCTCCAACCGGCGACTGAGGCGACTGCCTTCCGTCCACGCAGTCCCTATGCCGTGGCGAAGAGTACGGCGTACTGGCAGGTCGCGAATTATCGTGAGGCCTACGGGATCTTTTGTTGTACAGGTATTCTGGCGAACCATGAATCTCCGCTGAGGCCCCAACGGTTTGTCACGCAGAAGATCATTGCAGGTGTTCGCAGTATCAAGAATGGTGAGACGCATGAACTCCGATTGGGGAATCTTGATATCTGGCGTGACTGGGGCTGGGCTCCTGAGTATGTCGTGGCGATGCATAGGATGTTGCAGGCTCCCGTGGCCAAAGACTATTTGATTGCTTCTGGCCAGACCACGTCACTGCGAGAATTCGTCCGGCTGGCGTTCTTGTCGGCCGGCTTGGAGCCCGGATCGTATGTTATCAGTGACGCCACCTTCCTTCGTCCCAGTGATCTGAAGTACTCAGCAATGGACCCGAGTCTCATTGCTACGGACCTGGGCTGGAAGGCCGAGGTCACGCCGGCTGAGATAGTTCAGAGAATGTACGACGAAACTTAGGTCTAGAGCTGCCCTGGATGACAAGTATATACTGGCTTGTCCAAGCTCTTCCCTTGACTCTACCTAGTGACTTGAACTTGGTTCCGCCAGGTTGTGTCTTGTGCGGTTGACAAGTGAGTTGAACCGGCCGTTCCGGTTTTTCTGGTTTGCTTTGGACTCTATCTTGTCAACCAATTGGCAAGTTCCATTTGCAGACTCTGTTTCGACAGGCTGAATTCTTCAACTCTCGAACCTGAGACTCTTGGGCGCGTTGTGTGTCGCGACTCCGAAGCTTGATGACGTATAGACATCCTATCGCTCATGGCTTAGTACCTAAAGGGCGTCCCAGTTCTGCATGAATTGCCAGGGCGGAGCTCGGCGGGAGTGGGCTAACCTGCTGGGCCGCGTCCCTTTGCGTGGTGTAAATCCCGAGGCCCGAATGCCCTGATCAGAGGTTGAACAGGGTGGAATGACGGGTGTCATTCCGGAGGTGCAGATGTACCTCATCGTTCCACGATGAATTGGAGCGATTGACTTGTCAAGTCTTTCGTGCGATCGCGGATGTGTTCTGAGCTGAAGTGTTCTGTGCAGCCAGGTGTGTTGCACCGGCCCCCGGGCGGCAATCAAGGCCGCTGCACCCTATGGGGCGCTGCAGCCTCGATCACCTGGGGCCTGCGCCCTGCCTCTCTCAGGCGCTGAGGGCCTGCAGGCTGGGGGTGTCGCCGAGCTCCGGGATGGTCGCCATGCTCTCGGCGGAGAACATGCGGCGGCCCTCCAGCTGCCAGTGCTCGTGCTGCTCCAGCAGCACCGCGCCCACCAGGCGGGTGATCGAGGCGTCGTTGGGGAAGATTCCGACGACGCGGGTGCGTCGTTTGATTTCCTCGTTCACCCGCTCCAGCAGGTTGGTGCTCCAGATCTTGCGCCAGTGGTCCTTGGGGAAGTGGCGGAAAGCCAGCACGTCCTCTT